>NZ_JAUBQM010000037.1:0-60443 GCF_036701245.1 Microcoleus sp. Pol14D4 | reverse complement strand
CATAATATTTTTTTGGAAATATGTGTTATTTTTGACGCTCAGAGGACAACTTCATCATACCATAGTTCAGCAACGCCGAAAAAGTTTGAGGTTGTCCGGATGGCGCTGGAATTCTCAGGAAGCTTAATTGGTAGATGCACCCTGATTAATTAACTCCCGACCAATTTTGGTTTGGGGTTTTTTTTGCGGTATCGAGGGTGATGCTGAAAAAGTTTGAGGTTATCCGGATTGCGCTGGAATTCTCAGGAAGCTTAATTGGTAGATGCACCCTGATTAATTAACTCCCCACCAATTTTGGTTTGGGGTTTTTTTTTGGCGATCGCACCCCAAACCACAAATTTTTGCAAATTTTCCCAAACTGTCCGGAACAGGTGCACCTCGAAGCGGAGACTAAATTAGTAGATGCACCCTGATTAATTAACTCCCGACCAATTTTGGCCGGGTTTTTTTTGCCGATCGCACGCCCTCGCCACAAATTTCCGCAAAGTCTACCAAAGTGTCCTGAAAGAGGTGGTGTAAAGCCGGAGACTAAATTAGTAGATGCACCCTGATTAATTAACTCCCGACCAATTTTGGTTTGGGTTTTTTTTTTGCCGATCGCACGCCCTCGCCGCTAATGTTCGCAAATTCTACCAAAGTGTCCTGAAAGAGGTGTTTTGAGGCGGGAGATTAAATTAGTAGATGCACCCTGATTAATAAACCCCAGCCAATTTTGGCCGGGGTTTTTTTTAGCTCAAAAGCTGCATTAACTAATTAGGCTAAATCGCCTCAAAAGACTGCACCTCAAGAACCGGGCCGATCATAGCAAAAGTCATCACATCCTTGCGGACTTCACCTTTAACACTGACTTTCAAACCAGCTTTTTTCAAATCAGAAGGAGCATCCTTAAGTTCGTAAGTTTCCCCATCTTCGCCGACCAAAGCCCAAGTACCGGGACCCAATCCTTTGCGTTCAATTACACCTTTGACAGTAATACTCATGCCGATCGCACCTCTGTTTTAATTGCTAAACGTGCCAATCCAAAACACAGTAAAGCATTGACAATCAAGAATGTTTGTGATACCAAACCTGTGCCCAATCCCCAGACTGCGGGAGACACAAAAGCATTAACCGCTAAACTGCTGGCAAAACCGATCGAAATTGCGATCGCGATCCACTTCCACTGTTGATGTCCCAACAGCAAAGCAATCAAAATCCCAGGAATCAAAACGCTAGCAAAAAAGGGATTCAGCATACTGCTGCCATTAATTGCGCCTCCGAGTTCGGGAATAGAACTGCCCATTACCCGCATCGGCCACTGCGGCAAGTCAAATACAAACAAGTTGCGGAGGAAAAAGAACCCAGAACTACCAGCCATCAAGCCGCCGGAAAAGCCCCAAGTCCACTGGAACGGAAAATAATTCCGCAAAAAGAAAGCCAGCAGGTAAGAACCGAGCACCATTGCAATTTTAGGCAACAGGGCGACTGCACCGCCGTCAATCCAAAACCGGGGGTTGAGATAGCCATTATCGCGCAGCCAGCGGAAGAAATCGCGGAAGTTGATTTGTCCGCGCTGGGCTAGCTGAACTGCGGCGGCTGCGTCTAGGTGTCCCGAACCAAAATGGTTTAACGGATCTTCAGTGACAGTTCGCGAGGACTGCAAGAGTACGCTGCGAATTTCGTCTGGTTCTGTGATGCCGGAAGCCTTGACAAGGGCTGCAACGGCTGCAACGTGCGGAGAAGCCATGCTAGTGCCTTGGTAGCCTTCAAAGACTTCGGCGCCTGTGTCCGGGTCGATCGTACTTTGCAGGATCTTGCCCATTTCAGAACCGCCGGGGGCTGAAATATCAACTCCCGCGCCGAAATTGGAGTAAGAGGCTTTTTCGTCGTCGGGGCCGAGGGCGGAAACGCCGATGACGTGGGGATAGCGGGCGGGATAGGAAGCGGAACTTTCGCCGGAGTTGCCGGCGGCTGCGATGATGACAACGCCTTTAGAGTGGGCGTAGTCGATCGCCTCTTCCATTAACTGACTCTCACCGCCGCCGCCGAGACTCATGTTAATCACGTCGGCGCCGTTGTCAGCAGCAAATTTAATCGCTTCGGCGATGTCAGAAACCGTGCCGCCACCGCTGCCGCCTAACACTTTCAGCGGCATTAAAGCTGCTTCGTAGGCGATGCCCGCAACGCCATAATTGTTGTTAGTTGATTGGGCGACTGTACCTGCAACGTGAGTACCGTGGCCGTTGTCGTCGTAGGCTTCGGCGCGATCGTTTACAAAGTCATAGCCCGGTACAAATTTGGTTTCTTTTAAGTCAGCGACTGGAGTAATACCCGTGTCAATTATCGCTACTGTTGTGCCGCTGCCTTTGGTTTCGTTCCAGGCAGATTCTACGTTGATACTGCGGAGATTCCACTGCTTGGTATACATGGGATCGTTGGGAATCTCAAAAGCGCTGTAGACAAAGTTCGGTTCAATGTATTCGGTATCCTTAGCCAAATTTGATTTTCTCAGGGCGTTTAGCAAAGTGCGATCGCCCTTAACTACATATACATTGTCGGCCGCTGAGAATTCGCTGTTGAGTTGCGGTGCGACTTGGTACTGTTGGGCGATCGCATTTACTTCTTTCGCAATCTCAGCAGCACCCAAATCTTCGCGGAAATCCAGCACAATCGAGTCGTAAGTGCCTTGAGTAGCAAGTCCTGGGAAGTTAGAAATCGCCCAGCCGAGCCCGATTAAAAATAAGCACAGAAGGAAAAACTTTTTCATTGCCGATCGTCCGTTTAGGGAAGGCGTGTTCACCACAATAACCCAATTTTCACCGCCAGCGCCAGTTTTCCTTGCTGCGACTTGTGGATATCTCCCACGCGAGCGTTTGGTAGTTTTTGGCAGTGGCTGTTGCTAGAACCCAAATTGCTCTAATTTATAGTTTAAATTGCAGAGCAAGTTTGAGGAGTTCAATTAATTGTATCATTAGAGAAGATAACAAACAGAACAAGCGAGTATTTTCAACAAGGGTATCGCATGGAAAGAGGTTTAATGTGGCTGCCGCTGCTGGCAATTTTTATTTCTCTGGCTTGGGCTGGATGGAACGAGTATCAAAAGCTAGAAGCGTATCGCGTCTGGGCCGAGCAATTTGCTAAAGCCAAGTACGATATTTATGCTGTACTCGGTCAAAAAGAAGACTGTTTAACTTGGGGAAAACCTACTCGCAGCGGACCTGTGAATTTGCAAACTTTTTCATTAAAAGACGTTGAGTCGCTGCGGTTGTTAATCAACTCTCAGGCAGTTGATTTAGAGTCACCGCCAAATTCGGGAAGTCCAATCGCCCTCGAATTTTTGTTGAAAGATGCTCCTGCGGTGCAAGTTCCTTTTACAGAAATTCCTCTAGCGACTAAATGGGGAAAACACTTGCAGCAAGAATTGCAGCGCTTTAGGTAAAAACACTCTCCGGCGGGGCAGCGTATCAGATATCAACTCGGCTACTTGAAGTTACAAAAGTCTGTCAAGCTGGTAGTAGAAAGAGAACTTACGTAACAAATCCTTTGAGCTGCTATCTATAAAAGTACAGGGGGTACGGATCACCCGGAGGACGTGAGTTCGGGCAGTAAGTAGTAGAGGTAGTTTCCCCCTGCCTAGCCGGATCGTGTTCCGTGCACACCTTAGAGTTAAAGTTATTGACCAGCGCGTCCTAAAACAGCTAAATTGCCAGCCCCCCAATCTGCGGAATGCAAACACAAGAATTTTTACAGCGCTATCAACAGGGAGAGCGCAACTTTGGTCACATTGACCTCAGCGGCGCTAGTTTAAGCGGTGTTAACCTGCGAGAAATAGACCTCACTGGTGCTAACTTGACCGGTGCTAATTTGAGCTGGTCTTTTTTGAGCAATGCCAAGTTGACAGGGGCTTGTTTGCGCCGCGCGGATCTCCGCAGTGCGGGGCTGGCTGGGGCGAATCTGAGCGGGGCAAATTTGAGCGGGGCAAATCTTGCTAAAGCGGATTTGCGCCTTGCTTGTTTGACAGCAGCAGAACTCAATTGGGCCGCGTTCCCGGAAGCGGATTTGGGCGGTGCTAATCTTCAAGGAGTTAAATCTGACCAGATTAATTTTGCTGGGGCTAAACTCGACGGCGCGAAGTTGATGGCGGCGGAATTGATGGAGGCGAATTTCAACCGCGCCAGTCTTGTTGGTGCTAATTTAACGGGTGCTAATTTGCGGGAAGCGCATTTGGTGGAAGCGAATTTGCGCTCGGCAATTTTAATCGGTGTAAATTTGATTGAATCTGACTTGAATGGCGCTCAAATGCGATCGGCAAATCTGACGGGCGCTGACTTGCACCGAGCTGTGCTGGCGGGGGCGGATTTGACTGAGGCGGTGCTGGATAACGCTGATTTGAGTCGAGCTAATCTGGCGGGTTCTTATTTATTGAAAGCGAGTTTTAAGAAGGCGCTTTTGCTGCGAGCTAACCTGCAAGGAGTGTATTTGCTGCGGGCAGATTTGAGCGAAGCTAATTTGCGAAGTGCTGATTTGCGGAAAGCTGATTTGAGTGGCGCTTATTTGATGGATGCGATGTTGGGTGAGGCGGATTTAAGAGAAGCTTGTTTGATAGAGTGCCGTTTGATTCGGACGAATTTGGAGGGGGCGCAGCTTACGGGTTGCTGCATTCAAAATTGGCAAGTTCAAGATGTCGATCTGTCGAGAGTTGACTGCAGCTATGTTTTTACTCAGTTTGATTATACTGCGAAAGTTGCGGCAACTCGCTTTCCGGTCGATCGCGATTTTGAGTCGGGGGAATTGGGGCGGCAGCATCAAGAGGACAGTTCTATTGTCAAGGTGTGTTTTGATGAATCTCCTAATTGGGAGGCTTTGGTTTTTACACTGCGTCGCGTGGAGTTGGAAAGCCGCGAACTCAAATTGAACGTTCAATTTTTTGAGTCTGCGGGAGAACAAAATTTACTGCGGCTGAGCGCGAACCGTTTGGTGAACGGCAAAATTTTGGGCGATCGCATTTTGGAGCTTTATCCAGATATGTTGGAAAAGGTTTTAGCCAAGGACGCTGAAATTTTGAGTTTGCTGGACTTGGCTGTTCCTAGTAACAATGCGGAGCCGATCCAAAAGGAAGCATTGCTCAGAAGACAGGAAATATACCAGCGAATGGTGCGCCAAATTTCGTTTATTTTGATGTCTCAGACGCCGGATAAATTTTCCGAAAGCGTGCAGCGGCTGTTGGATTATTTGAAGCAGCAAGGTATCCCGACAGAGCAGATTCAAAAGAAAGTCATCAGTCAGGCGATCGTGCAGCGGGCCAAGCAAGACCCGGCTTTTCGGGAACAGTTGCTTGCGTGGGAGAAAACGGCGTCCGATCGCGTTCGTTGTTCGATGATGGGGGAAGCGGTGCGGTATGCAATTACCCTTTTGATCGATTATTAACAGTTAATTGTGAACACTTGAAGCCGGAGAGCGGCTAAGGCCCGGATTTCCTCGTCGGCGTCGGAAATTGCAAGCATTGTACAGTAAGCCAAGCAAGACTCGGTGTTTCGGGAACAGTTGCTCAGGTGGGAGAAAACGGCTTCGGATTGCGATCGTTGTTAGGTAATGGGGGAAGCAGTGCGGTTTGGGAGGCCCTTTTGTGGGAATGAATACACACAAAAGGGCCTCCCCATTAAAAATCCTCCAACCAGAGCTCGATTTAACTGTGCGGTTAATTAGAATATAGTTCAGTATCTTCCTTCAAAAGCTTACACAACTCATCCAAATCTTTCTTACTGTGTTCAATCAGTTTTTCACCTCGGTTCTCTAGGTACTCAATATTACTGGGACTTGCGTTGTCGATTTGATCGTGACCATTATCGCTACTCAATTGAAGTTGAAAACGATAGTAGTTTCGGTGATTTTCTTTATCTCCTTTAGTCACCATTAGCTGATCGAGTTCATACGCAACCGATTCGCTTTGGCTATCTAGAACAACGTTAATTAAGGGAACAGCCCATTTTAGTTGACCCCAGTTTTTTGCTTCTTTATACTTATATTTCTTAGTTAGTGATCCCGTACCTAAAGAAACAACAAGGGTCTCAGTACGTTGTAGTTCTTCACCAGTCTTTTTCTTGTAAGAAATCATCGCCTCCATCATTGCAAGTGAGGAAGGATTATTTGCAAAAATTCCGCCGTCTACCAAAGCGTAATATCCCTCATCGGTATGATGTCCCGTTTCGAGTTGGTAGGGTGGAAAGAATGTCGGTGCAGCAGAAGTCGCCATTGCTGCTTCCCACATTTTGAATCCCGTACATACTTTCCGGCTATCAAAACTCTTGATTTCCTCTGCGTCCCGATTGCTTGTAAAAAAAATTGGTGCTCTGAGTTCGATATCATAGCTCGGGATGAAAATTTCTCGTAATGCCTCTTCAACCTTAGCTTCACCTAAAAGATCCTTTAAAACTTGTTGCCTACCTTTTGGGTTGTGCTTGGGTTGTAACAAATCATCAAAATCCAGTGGAACATACTCATTAAAAATTTTTTGTCCATATTTGCGATAGAAATTTACAAGTTCGGCAGCGGTATACTCTGGCTCACGATTGATGCTAGAGTCTGAGTTCTTTCTAGTTAAACCCAGTGCTAAAATTCCTCCTGTTGAAGTGCCTGCAATAAAATCAAACATTGTTGCTATGCGTTTTCCTGTGCGCTCTTCAATGTAGTTGAGAATGATCGCAGGAATAATACCCCGAATACCACCACCATCAATTGATAAAATTCTTCTCTTGAATTTAGTACCCATCACATTTACTCCTTTAGATATTGCTTAAATTATCAACTGAAATGAAACAAACTCATACAGCATCAAAATACCAACAGCCAACGTCATCATATGGTTTCCGGTTGCATCGGAATAATAAAATCGAGTCAACAGTTAACAGTCAAAAAATTATTTCTTCGAGCCACCAGTCAACAGTCAACAGTCAACAGTCAACAATTATTTTGCTCGTGCAACCGGAATTTATATGAATCCAACCCGTCGTTAGTGCGGTAACTTGCTGAGGGCGTGCCAAGTTCTATAGCCGACAATTCCATCTTGCGGTAAAGCCTTGCTGAGTTGCAATTGTCGCACTGCTACATCTGTCATCGTCCCGAAGAATCCGTCAATGGAGCCGAAATAATATCCATTGATTTTCAAGACATTCTGAACAATTTTAACAGCATTACCAGAACTGCCCTTCATGACTATCGGCATATTCACAGGTGCACCAGAGTATAGTGCTTCCCAAGTGATAGGGCCGACAATCCCATCTTCTTTTAAAAAGACGCGGTGTTGATAACCTTTGACCGCGTTTTGAACTTGCACACCGAAGATACCGTCAATCGGGCCGAAATAAAATCCCCAATGATATAGAAGCTGTTGTAGTTCCTTGACAGCTTGACCTGTTGAACCCATTTGTAAAGTGGGTTTGTTTACTCCAGTGGTTTCAGCAAATGCCAGATTTGATTGAGCAGTAGTATCGGCGACGAGAGCCATAGTTTCATTGTTCAAGCTTCTTTCTTCGGTGTACATAATGTGGTTTCTCTCAACATTTAAGTTTTAGTCTTTGATATTTCAGGTATAACTGGTGGGATTTGTGAATGCACAGTCACTTTTTGGAGTGTCACTCATGTGAGTGTCACTCGTTTGAGTTAGTCCCAGTGTTAACTGTTAATTTCTCTTCCGGCTGCGCCGGAATGATATTCTGAAAGAATCTTAAGAGTGCAACGAGGACAAGTTATGCCTAAACGTCTAAAGTTGGAGTCTCCTCAAACTTCAGAAAGAAGAGTTGTCTCAACTTTATCGTCAAGCATCGCCTCCAATTGAACGGACGCACTACCAAATAATTTGACTCTTGGCAACCGGACAAGTTAAAGAAGATTTTGCTTCGGTCACGAGCTAATGTCGTAACTCGATATATCGCGAAAGTTCCTTGTTACAATTCATATTATTTCAGTGCTGCCAAGTTCTTCTAAAGCAACCTTCTTTGATTAAAGAGCTCACTTGTTTTCACGGGTGGCAAAAAACCATAGCTAGATCATTCCGGCACAGCCGGAATTGATATCATCCGGATAACCGCAGCAGATATCAAACAAAGCCGAGATGTCGCCACCCTGCTCAATTCACTCTGACCGCGGGCGAGAATTCACAGCCTGAGCAATCTGCCCCTCTTGTTTCTCAACTGCCACCAGTTCGTAAGTCGCCAGAGTCTTATTAATCCGCGCTAAAAAGCGAGCATTGCACGGTAACTCTTTAGCAAGGGTGGAAGAGCAGGTATGATTAATTTTCTGAAGTGCCTAAAGGATTGTTTCCAGTTATATCAATTCCGGTAGCATCGGAATTGTAAAGTCCAGTCAACAGGCAAAAATCACAGATGGTGCAACCGGAATCCATCTAATTCATCTGCGTTAATCTGTGTTAATTTGCCCTCATCTGCGGTCAAAAAAGAGAATTTATCGGGCCGCAGATGACAAGAGATAGACGCAGATTCACGCAGAGATAGAGAACAGAGATAGGAATAATTCCGATGCTAACAGATTTGATGTTACCAATCTTGACTGCGTAGCCGGCGACCCGCTAAGGCCCGGATTTGCTCGTCGCCGTCGGAAACGGCAAGCGATCGCAACAACGGCACAACTCCGGGATTTTCGGGATAATGTTCGATAATCGCTTCGAGCGCTGTAAATCTGGGATTGTAAGGAAAAGAACCGTTTTGATTGTCAACATCGCTCAAAGCCCGATCGCGCAAAAACTCAAACATTCCCGGCTCGTCTTTCCATCCACGCATTAACTCTACCAGGGCGATCGCCCGCACCTGCGAATCTTCATCCTTTTGAGCTCTACTTTTGAGCCACTCGAAAGTTTGAGACTGATTTGTCCGCGCCCGGGCTAACTTTTGCAAAGCCATTTGCCTGACAGCCGGACTCTCATCGCCCTCTGCTTTTGCCTCCAGCAGCATCCAAGTTTCAGGGTTGTCCGGCCAGTTGTAAGCGAGTTCAAGCACCGCCGCTGGGCGCACCAGGGCATCGCTAGAATCGAGCTGAATTTTCAGCCAAGGCAAGGTTTCCTGGTCGTCGAGCCACCCCCGCACGATCGCCCGCACCAGCACGCTCAGCAGGTGAGAATCTTGCTCTGACTCGACCAGGCTTTTGAGGAAAGGCAGCGTCTCGCCCCGGTGAGACCAGCGTTTTGCGATCTCTTCCACGGCAGTTTCTCGGACGTTCAGGTGTCTGTCTGACTCGGCGAGATTTTGCAACCAAGTAAAGACTTCGAGACGGGGTGACGGCAGTGTGGCGACAGCTTCCACTACTACTTGTCGCACAGTCCAGTAATCTTCGGAATCAGCTATTTTTTGGAGCAGGGGCAGGGTTTCTGGGTGGTCGGGCCAACCTGCTGCTATCTGTTTTAGGGCTATTTCGCGCAGGTCGGCGTCGCGATCGCCCAATGCTATATTTTTCAAAAAAGTCAGAGTTTCGGGGTTTCCGGGCCAGCCAGAGGCAATTGCTTGCACTGCTGCCCGCCGGACGCTCGAACTCGCGTCGGACTCGGCTTTAGTTTTCAGCAGCGGGTAAATGTCGGGCTCGCCGGGCCAGTGGGAAGCCAATTCTTCTAAAGCTGCTGTCCGTACTTCTTTGCTGCTGTCGGATTCGGCTAGGGTTTTCAGCAGCAGGCAAACGTCGGCGGCAGCAGGCCAGCCCGCTGCCAACTCCCGCACCGCTACTGTTCGCAGGATAGAACTTCCTGTCTGGGCAAGGTTTTTGAGCAGGGAGACGGTGCCTAAAAGGCTGTGCCAACCTCGGGCTATTTCTTGCCACGCTGCGACTCGCACTCCCAAATTTTCGTCGGATTCGGCGGCGGTTCTCAGCAGCAGCAAGGTATCTGTGCGATCGGGCCAATTAGAGGCTAACTGTTCGAGTGCTGCGGTGCGGACTGCGGGACTTTGATCGAACTGAGCCAGGGCAGCCAGCAGCGGCAAGGTATGGTTCGTGTCTGACCAACCACAAGCGATTTCTCGGACACAGGTCGATCGCACTGCCCAGCTTTGATCGGATTTGGCGAGGTTTTTGAGCATCAGGTAAATTTCTGGCTGATCTGGCCAACCGCGGGCTATTGCTTCGACTGCTGTGGCTCGGACTTCGCCGCAGTCACTGGAGTGAGCGAGTATTTTCAGCCAGGGCAGGGTTTGCGGGTCGTTTTTCCAAGTTTGGGCGATCGCCGCGATCGATCGATTGCGAATTTGATAAGTTTCCTGCAATTCTTGAGCGCTTTGATAAAGAATCAGGAAACCCGTGCCGTATTGCGATAACTTTTTTAAAGCGTTTAACAGTTTTTTTTCGGTTTTTTTATTAACATCATTTTTATTTTTTAACAGGCATTGCGCTGCTAAAAATAAATTAATAAATTTTTCTGGTTGACCGTTTTGCTCGGTGAGATATTCTATAATTTCGCTTGCTGTTTCTTTGTCGAGCTTGGCTGAAATTTCTCTGAGGACTTCGTGCAAAGATTCGTCCCGCCAGTGCTGGCCGAAAACTTGTGCCTTGAGTTCGCCCCAAGTCAGTTGACCAATTTTGAGTTGGGCATGGATTAACTCTGCTACAGTCTGGGGATTATTTTCGGAAACAAGTTTTTTTAACAACATACCGATACCCTGCCCGTGAAGTTTGTTTGCATTCAAAATCCGAAACCATATCCAGTATTAGTTTAGAGTTTGGTGAGCCTTCCTGGAGTAGGTCGCTGATTAACTCCATTTTATACCACAACTACGGGGTCGCGTCCCAATGCAAAATCCGCCACCACCCAGAGAAATGTTAGGTGTTGGCGGATGGCGCTCGAACAATTAAGCCGCTGAATCTAGCTAATAGCTACTTGGACGCGATCGGCTGCAACCCGAACCGCAAAAGTCGGAATTTTTACCGTTTCATCATCGAGACATTGCCCGGTAGCCAGACTAAAGTTTTGTTTGTAAATGGGAGAAGCAACTTTGAGAGTGCCGTTGCGATCGCCCACAATTCCCCGCGACAAAACAAAAGCTTTGCTAAACGGGTCGTAATTGCTAAGCGCATAAACTTCATCTCCGTTTCCCACTCGGAAAATCGCCACTTGTTCGCCTTTAACTAAAGCGCAAACTCCAGTATAAGGGGCGATCGCATCGAGAGAACACACATCTACCCAAGTTGTTACTGTATCGGAAACTTGTAATGATTGAACCATCTTCTTTTCCTGTTAATTTACTTTAATTTCATTCCCAGTCTCCGGCTGGGAACGTAGGTTTCGAGACTCTGCCTCGCTGAAGGAGGCTCTGGCTCACGGTTCGAGGAGGCAGAGCCTCCGGGACTTCATTCCCAGGCAGAGCCTGGGAACGAGATTAAATCTTGCTCCCTCCCCTGATTCAAGGGGAGGGCTGGGGAGGGGTTATTCCGAAACTCCAACCAGAGCCTTTTCATGTTCGTTAGCAGGCCGCGTTTGTCCCCGTTCCGCAACACGAACAATACTCGGATCGGGCAAATCGGAATTCACAAAATGCTGGAACCGCTGCACCTTTTGTGGGTCTTCAATGGTCGTTTTCCACTCACATTGATAAGTGTTCACTAAATGTTCCATCTGCGCTTCTAATTCAGCACAAATGCCAAGAGAATCCTCAATTATTACCTGTTTCAAGTATTCAATACCGCCCTCAAGCTTATTCAACCAAGTAGCAGTGCGTTCCAATCTATCTGCCGTGCGGATGTAGAAAACCAAAAATCGATCGATATACTTAATCAGTGTTTCCTTATCGATATCCGTCGCCAGCAAAACCGCGTGTTGTGGCTTAATGCCGCCATTGCCGCACACGTACAAATTCCAGCCGTTTTCCGTAGCAATGATCCCAAAATCCTTGCTTTGAGCTTCCGCGCATTCGCGAGTGCAACCAGAGACAGCAGATTTGAGCTTGTGGGGCGATCGCAAACCGCGATAACGCAATTCAACCTCGATCGCCAAACTCGTTGAATCCTGCACCCCAAAGCGGCACCAAGTGCTGCCAACACAAGATTTTACAGTACGCAGAGCCTTACCGTAAGCGTGTCCCGACTCAAATCCCGCATCAATCAACCGCCGCCAAATATGCGGCAATTGATCCACACGAGCTCCAAACAAATCAATCCGTTGCCCGCCAGTAATCTTAGTATAAAGCCCAAAATCCCTGGCAACTTCACCCAAAACAATCAACTTATCGGGAGTGATTTCTCCCCCCGGTATTCGCGGCACCACCGAATAAGTACCGTCGCGCTGAATGTTTGCCAAAAAGTAATCGTTCGTATCTTGCAAAGCGACGTGATGCTTCTCTAAAATATGGTCGTTCCAAGTAGAAGCCAGCATCGAACCAACAGCAGGCTTGCAAATTTCGCAACCCTTACCCTTGCCGTGTCTTTCAATCAACTCCTCAAAGGTTTTAATCTTTTGAGAACGCACTAAGTGGTACAATTCTTGACGAGAATATTCAAAATGTTCGCAGAGATTATTTTTGACTGCAAACCCAGCTTTCTTCATCTCCGACTTGAAGATATCCGTCACCAAAGGCACGCAGCCGCCGCAGCCCGTCCCAGCTTGAGTGCATTTCTTGACGCTGGCAAGATCCGTTAAATTGCGATCGCGAATTGCTGCACAAATCTGCCCTTTGGTAACATTATTGCAAGAACAAATTTGAGCCGAATCCGGTAAACTGTCTACTCCAAAACCCGCCGGTACTCCCCCTTCTCGCGGTGGCATTAACAAATCTTCGGGATGTGGCGGCAGAGCAATTTGATTTTGCATGAATTGCAGCAAAGTGCCGTAAGCCGAGGCATCTCCTACGAGAATTCCGCCTAAAATTAGACTGCCGTCTCGATTTAAAACTAATTTTTTGTAAATGCCTTGGAAGGTGTCAGTGACAACAATTTCTTTAGCATCGCCAGACTTGGGAAAAGGATCTCCAAAACTAGCGACATCCACCCCCAATAATTTGAGTTTAGTAGACATATCCGCACCTGTAAAAGTGCTTGTAGCGGGGGAATCCTGCCGGCCATCGGCTGCACGGCTCAAAATATCTGCTGCTACGCTTGCCATTGTATACCCAGGCGCAACTAAGCCGTAGATGCGATTTTGATAGAGCGCGCATTCTCCGATCGCATAAATGTCAGGATCGGAGGTTTGGCAGCTATGATTAATTACAATGCCACCGCGTTCTCCTACTTCTATACCGCAAGTTCTGGCAATTTCGTCGCGGGGGCGAATGCCAGCAGAAAAGACAATCATATCTGTTGCCAATTCCGAACCGTCAGCAAACAGCATTTTAGTAACTTTGCCATCTTCGCTGACAATTTCTGTGGTAGATTTGCTGGTATGAACCGAAACCCCCAACTCTTCTATTTTGCTGCGGAGAATTGCACCGCCCATCTCGTCAACTTGCACGGGCATCAGTCGCGATGCAAACTCAACAACATGAGTTTTTAATCCCATATTTTGCAGAGCATTAGCACACTCTAGACCTAACAAACCGCCGCCAATTACTACACCAGTTTTGCAATTTTTAGCGTAATCTGACATCGCTTCCAGGTCGTCAATTGTCCGGTAAACAAAAGTTCCTGTAGCGTCTTTGCCTTTAATTGATGGCACAAATGGATAGGAACCGGTCGCGAGAACAATTTTGTCGTAGGGAACTTCTAAACCGTTAGCTGAAGAGACTGTTTTTTGTTCCCGGTTGATGGCGACTGCTTTGTCGCCGATGTGAATTTGGATGCCGTTTTCTTGATAAAATCCCGGTGCAACTAAAGATAAATCTCCCGCTGTTTTGCCAGAGAAAAATCCGCTGAGGTTTACGCGATCGTAAGCAACGCGCGGTTCTTCACAAAAAGTAATTAAATTCCAGTGTTTGGCAGCATCCGAGCTGACCATTAACTCTAGGAACTTGTGACCTACCATGCCATTGCCGATTACAATGAGGTTTTTTTTGGCTGTCATTAGAATCTTTTTTATCCCGTTTATCAGTAGTTGGGTTTATTAATATAAGACTTTATTGTAAACTTTTGTACTTATATATACAAAAAATGGGTGTTTATGCAATTGTCGAATACTTTCGATTGCATTTTTGCATGGGGTGTGCGATCGACTTAAGTAGGTGCGTCAGTCGATTTTAGATTTTAGATTTTAGATTTTAGATTTTCTTCACAGTTAAGAATGGTGCGTCAGCTAAGTATTTTTGACAAAACGATTAACATTTTTAGTGTGACGCACCTTACAGTTTTCTAATTTTTAATTATTATTTAAGCTCCCATGCTCGAATACTGCTTCAAGCCCTGTCGCCAAAGCCAGCGATTCCACACAAAAAACACCGCACTCCAACCCAGCATCACCAACAAACTGCGGCCTACATCTACGGGCAATCCGATCAAGATTGAAGCGGGAAAATGAATCAAATAAGGAAAAGGCGTCCACAAAACTACTTCGCGCACGGGCGCAGGAAACACTTCTAGCGGCGCGGTAATTCCCGATAAAAACAGGTAAATTAAAGACCAGAATTGCTCGATCGCACTTGCCCTCTCCAGCCAAAAAGCAAACAGCGCAAAAGTATACTGTATCAGAAACCGCAAACAAAAAGTCAAGACGATAACCAACAAAAATAGCAAAAACCTGCCCAAACTCGGCAGCCAAAAAGACTGCGGGTAAATTGTAAAAAATAGCAGCACTAATCCGAATACAAAGGGCAGCCTTGCAAACCTTTCGGAAACGTGAGATACGAAGTGGTGCCATACGGGATCGAGAGGCTGCAACAATCTATTAGATAGCTTGCCTTGCACTACTTCCTTTTCAAACTCCCAAATTACCCAAACTACATTTACTTGCCTGACAATGAAAGTGGCTAAAAAATAACGGGCAAATTCGAGGGAATTCAGCCCAAATTGACCAGTCTTGGCCGCCTGCATCCAAACACCCATCAAGATAAATGGCAAAGCTCCCGACAGGGCCCACAAAAACAATTCTGCCCGGTATTCGAGCATATAAGCGTAGTAGGTAAATAATAAAGTTTTAGCAATTTTGATTAATTTTGTCATATCAATTTTAGATTTAATTTTTCGGTGTTAGCAACGGGCAAGATGCCCGTTGCACAAAACATTGAAACTCTCGCGGAACAGATATCTTGCCTTTTATGGAGAATGAACCAGCCAAAAATATTACACTTTTCCCGTGCGGAAAACGCGACCGATTACCTCTTCAATTGGCGGGTCAGTAACAGTCAAATCTATCACTTCCAACTCCGCCAAAATCTTCGCCACGCTCACCGTCAGCTCTTCCCTTTTCACTAAAAAACGCACCGATTGTCCCTCAATAGATTCTACCTCCCCGTAAGCAAAAGCACTATCTTTTGCCAGCGGCTTAGCTAATTTTACCTGAACTTCCCGATAAGGTGCAAACCTGTCGAGCAATCCGTCTAAACTACCATCATAAACTAATTGCCCTTCATGGATTAACAAAACGCGCTTGCACAAAGCAGTAATGTCCGCCATGTAATGGCTCGTCAACAGCACCGTTGCTTGATAGCGCTCGTTATATTCTCGCAGAAATTGCCTGACGCTAAACTGTGCGTTTATATCCAAACCTAAAGTCGGTTCATCTAAAAATAATACTTCCGGCTGGTGCAGCAGCGCCGCCATTAATTCAGCTTTCATTCGTTCGCCTAAAGAAAGCTTTCGTACCGCCTGATTTAACTTGCCTTCTAGTGACAGCATCTCTGTCAATTCTCCGACTCGCCGCCGATAATCTGTATCGGGAATGCCGTAGACAGCGGCATTGATTCGCAGAGAGTCAAGCACAGGTAAATCCCAAATTAACTGCTGTTTCTGCCCCATGACTAAGGTGATTCTTTGCAGAAAATCTGCTTCGCGACGGAAAGGAGTACGATCGCACACACTCACCGTACCCGCAGACGGATAAATCAAACCCGTCAGCATTTTCAGCGTAGTAGTTTTGCCCGCACCGTTAGCACCGAGAAACCCCACCACTTCCCCCGGTTCAATACTGAAAGAGACGCCCTCAACTGCTTTGATATTGCGATAAGTGCGACTAAAAAAGTGTCGCACTGTTCCTTTAAGCCCCGGTTCTTTAATCGCTACCGGATAAACTTTGCTCAAGTCTTCAACTAAGATAATTGGCATCGGCTCAAATTTTAACTTTTATTTTAATCTAGGGTATTTCCATCAGGCTTGTGCCAAGATGGAGCGATCGATATCTCTAGTAGGGTTCGCCAACTATTGCTCGATCGCGAGTGAGAAAGTAACGGTGTTCGGGCGCACCCTACTAAACGGTAGAATATTGCACAATATCCATGCTGACATCGCACAAAGTTTACAAATATGGTACTCACACCAGATAATTCAGACATCTCTCGTTTGTTAGGAGACAATTCTTCTGAAAATATTACACTTGCACCAGGACAACTTGCTAGTTTTTCTGGGGGACTTTGGATGCTGGGCGGGAATGATACTGTCACGGGATCGTCAGATGCAGAACGGATTTTTGGCAACGATGGTAAAGACAGCCTGTTAGGCGGTGTCGGCAGTGATTCTATTTACGGTGGCAAAGATGACGACGATGTGTTAGGAGAAACTGGCGAGGATTTGTTGACAGGAGATAGAAATAGCGATTTCCTTAATGGGGGTGCGGGAAATGATTTGCTGCGCGGAGGACAAGGTGTTGATTTGTTAGTGGGCGGTGACGGTAATGATACTTTAATTGGCGACAGAGAGGTGGATATTTACCAAGGTGGTGCAGGTAGCGATGTATTTGTTTTGAGAGTCGATCAAGCGGGAAGCAGAGTAGTTGGAATTGAAGTTGCTGACGCGGTAATTGTGGATTTTGATAAGTCTAGCGATTCGATTGGAATTAGTGTGGAATTTACCAGCAGCAATATCTCCTTGGAAGAGGTAAGTTATAGCTTGAACGATCCGAGACTGCTGCTAATCGATCCTGCAACTATAACGGGGGGAACGAGTTTGTTAGCCAAGGGTGGCATCTCGCGGCAAAGTCTCGATCCCGATGGCAACGGCCGTGTGGAAGCTACTAATATTAGATTCGGTTTTACTAATGCTTTGTTGGGTACTGTTTTGAATGTGACCCCAGCCGATTTAAACGGTCGTTTGATTAATGCTAATGCTTTGCTTTAATTCGTTGCTTATATATTTTTAGTAGGGTGCGCTAGGCGCACCTTACCCATTACGCATTATCTAACTCACCGTCAAAACTGCTCGATAGCGCACTTGATTGTCCCGGACCTTCTGCATTGCTTCATTCGCTTGTGCGATCGCAAAAACTTCGACAATCGGCTCAATCCCAAACTTGTCTGCAATTGACAGCATTTCATTAATCATAGCGCGACCGCCGATCGGCGAAGCCATAATTCGGCGCCGCTTTGTCAGCAACGGAAACAAGGGAATGCTCAACGGTGCGTCCGGAACCCCCACAAAAGCAAGCGCACCGTCAGAATCGAGAAAATCAATGTATGGAACCCAATCTAAAGCAGCAGGAACAGTGCTCAACAAAATATCTAATTTGCTGCTGGGCGCTTGAGGAATTTCGCCTTTTCCTACTACAATAGCTTCGTCCGCCCCCATTTTCTGTGCAAATTCTGCCTTATCTTGGGAAGTAGTAAAAACTGTAACGCGGTTGCCTAATTTTTTCGCAAATTGCACCGCCATGTGTCCCAAACCGCCGATGCCGAGAATGCCAATTTCTTGCCCCGAACTCATCCCCGCATTCCGCAAACCGGCGTAAACCGTAATTCCGCCGCACAACAGCGGCCCCGCTATTTTGGAATCGATGCCTTTGGGAATAGGAAAAGCAAAGCGGGAATCTACCATCAAATAATCGGCAAAACCGCCCGGGCCTGTAACAATTAATCCCTGGTTTTCATCGCAGAGATTTTCGTTACCGCGCAAGCAGTCGCGGCACTGCAAACAAGACGACCTTTGCCAGCCCACACCAACGCGATCGCCCACTTTTAAATGAGTCACTTGCGGCCCTATTTCTGCCACTTCTCCGATAACTTCGTGGCCGGGAACGAGAGGATATTTTGATTGACCCCAATCGTTGTCAATCATGTGCAAGTCGGAGTGACAGATGCCGCAAGTTAACACTTTAATCAAACATTCATGTACTTTGGGAGGTTCCACATCGAATTTGTATTCTTCAAGCAATCCCCCTGTTTTTTTAGCTGCTAGTGCTTTGATTTGCATGGTGGTGTTTCCTGGTTTGTTTGCCATTATAGTGTTCGGGCCGGGTTTAACACTCTCTTTCTTTAGTTGTATATATTCAAGGGAATCTGCCACTAGGACTCAGGCGCGTTACTAATAATTTGTCTGGTGCGCCCTGGGTACCTTACCAATTACCAATTATCCATTACCAATTAGTCTCACAACTTGCCCTTTTCCATTGCCCACTGCATCAAACCTGGGAACAAGCGATAAGCTTCCGATGCCAAAAAAGCAGGACCGACGGTAACTTCTGCACGCTGATTTTTCACCGCATCCCAGATAGCTTTAGCAATATCTTCTGGCTGAGTAGCCCACTCAGATTTCAGCATTTTGCTCATTTGCTGGCGGCGCGATTCGACTGCGGGTTCGTCTCGATCGCGAAATTGAGCTCTTTCTAAAAAATCGCTGTTAATCAAACCCGGATGCACGGCGCAAACGTGAATACCTTGAGGCGCTAATTCCAATCGCAAAGTTTCTGTTAAACCGGTTACTGCATATTTGCTGGCACAATAAGCAGTCATTTGAGGCAAAGGCATTTTGCCACCAATGGAACCAACATTGACTATTGTGCCAGTTTTTCGTTGCAGAAAATGTGGCAACATTTCTTGAATTGTGTTGACGCAGCCCCAAAAATTGGTATTCATTAATTGCTGCCAGTCTTCGGAGGTAGTGTGCTCGATCGCCCCCGTGAGACAAATGCCAGCATTGTTAACTAAAACATCGATGTTGCCGCAGGCATCTAGGGCTTTTTGGACGATCGCGCGCACTTGATGAATGTCGCCAACATCCCCCGGAATAGCTACAGCGGAAGTGCCTTCTCGCTGCACTTGAGCCGCTGCTGCTGCCAATCTCTCTGGCTGGCGAGCTACCATCACGACATCGTAACCTTTACTTGCAAATAAAATTGCTGTTGCTTTGCCGCTTCCTTGAGAAGCGCCTGTAATCAAAACTGTAGGAGCCATAGATAATTATAAATTGTAAGTGGGTAATTTGTTTTTTACGATATTGAAACTATAACAGAGGTTAGGTAATTTTAGGTGCGATCTATATTAATAATTATTGAGCATAAAAATTATTTGTGCTTCAGGAATGGGCTTTTTTTAACGAACCGCGAAGGCGCGAAGGAAGAGAGAAGAGGAGAAGAAGAGAATAGAAATTATTCATAATTTGTGCGAAAATTGCTTTGTAAATTTTCCCAATGCCCAATGCCCAATGCCCAATGCCCAATGCCTAAATAATGAATCTTCCGAAACAAACGCCTAATTGGTCGATCGCCCTAGTGTTAATTATCGGCGTTTTAGCCGTCTCAACTTCCTCAATCTTAATTCGGCTGGCTAACTTAAAAGCAGGCGCGGGCGGTTTGGGTTTCAGTCTGGTACTAGCGGCTTCTCGTCTGACTTTATCTGCTGTAATTCTGCTTCCTGCTTGGCGGAAAATTCAGTGGAACGCTTTGCAACCGGGAGCTCGGCGCTATGCTGCTGCTGCGGGTTTGTGTCTCGCCCTGCACTTTGCGCTGTGGATTACCTCACTTTCTTATACTTCGATCGCCGCCTCGACTGCCCTCGTCACCACTAATCCTGTGTGGGTAGCGCTGTTGTCGCGCTTCTGGTTCGGGGAAAAACTCAGCAAAATGTCGATCGCTGGCATTACTGTAGCCCTGACTGGGGGAATGGCGATCGCCCTCGGAAGCACGGGCGCAGCCCATGCTGGCAGCAGCCAACTGCTTGGCGATTTCCTGGCTCTGGCTGGTTCTTGGGCTGTCAGCTTGTATTTGCTGCTGGGCCGGGAAGCTCAGCGGCGGGGACTGGGAATTGGTGGCTATATCGCGATCGCCTATACTGTTGCTGCGATCGTCCTGCTGCCTCTCCCCTTCGCCTTTGGCACTACTTATACTAACTACCCCGACATTGTATATTTTTATATTTTGTTAACGGCCGCTTTGCCTCAGTTAGTCGGCCACACCATTTTGAACTGGGCCGTAGTGCAGATTTCTCCAACTCTGGTAACTCTTGCTATCTTGTTTGAACCGGTTGGGGCGAGTTGGTTGGGTTATTTGCTGTTTGGGGAAGTGCCCGCGCCGGCGGTACTCGCAGGTGCTGCGGTGCTGCTGTTGGGGGTAGCAACCGCTACCGTCGGAGCAAAAAAAATCACTGTCAACAGTTAAGAGTTAACATTTTTCAACATTGCCACTACCGTTGCCGTGAGTCAGAATAAAACAGATTAGGGCTTAAAAACAAAAATAACTCGTCGCTTAAATATTGGTTCCAAACTATCAAATTTCAGACTAATCACTAATGACTAATGGACTAATGATACTCGGCTGCCTTTAGGAGAATAAAATTATGTTGCCAGAACAACTACAGCGCATCATCGGCTACTTTATCGAAGAAGCCACAGAACAGATCCAAATTATCGAACAAGGCTTGCAAGATCTGCAAAATACCGTGCCAGCTCCCCAAAGAATACACCAGCTCATCCGAGCCTCGCACTCGATTAAGGGGGGAGCAGCTATGCTCGGATTTAGCAGCATTCAGCGAATTTCTCATAGGTTGGAGGATTATTTAAAACTGCTCAGAGAATGTCCGATCGCCATTGATAGCAGGCTACAATCGCTCTTAACCGAAGTTTTTGATATTTTAGCAGCCCTCGTGTCAAAGGTTTCTAAGGGTTTTGGGCTCAACCACGAAGACGCAAACCAAATGCTCTCCCTCGCCGAACCGATTTTTGACGAACTCGACGCTTACCTGAGATTGCGAATTCCCACTCGCCTGACTGTGAGAGCTACTACGGACGAACACATTCACGTTTTCTCCGGTTACTGCACCTCTTTGAGCGAATTTTCCTCGGCTATTGCTTCGCGCGTCGGTTTGCTCGGAGGCACTATTACCCGCCACGATCGGGATAGCCAGGGCATACGCCTTTGTATTGACATTTATCTGCCGCCTTACACCAGGATCGAAAACATCCGCCAAGCTGTCGAACTCTCCGGCGCTATTATCGGAAATGTTCAGACGCAGCGAGACTTTTCGCTGCTGGCGACTGCGGATTATCCGGTTTACCAAAGTGCGATCGAACCTCCCGCAATTTGCATCGGATGCCGCTATTATTACGGCAGAAGCGACGGTGGCTACCTGCTCAATTGCACGATCCATCCCCGCGGCCCGGAAACAGAAGATTGTCGCGATCGCGAACCGGAATAACCGCTGAAAACTCAGCCCTCGGAAGCACGATTTGCCACCCGAAAAACTTTCTTCTGAAACCAATATTTTCCCTGAAACATTTCACATTACCCCCCTGCCAAATTCTTTTTGAGTTCCTAGATAATTAGATCTTTGTCTTTTAGATAACTAAATCCTTCTTCCTTGTGAAACCTCCCCTAACCACTGATACCCCAACTCGAATTAATTGCATCATGCTTGCAGGATGAGCGATCGCCCAGACATTGATTGTCAGACAAGTGATTGCCATAACTAGCAAGATGTATGTCGGAGGCATGACTACCCCGATCGCGAACCAGGTGAAAACGTGAAATATCATTGCTGTAGCCCAAAGGCTGGCGACAACCACAGACGCCCAAATTTTGATTCGAGGTCGGTTTAGTCCTATCAAAATCGCTGTTTGCAAAGTAGTCAGCAAGTTTGCCGGAACTAAAAAGGCACAGATAGCTATGCAGTAGGTATGAGAAAATTGAGTAACTGTATTGAAGTCGATCATCAGTCTAATTGTCGGGCCTGTTGGGTATACTTAAAGAGCTTAGCGTGACTTGACTTTCAGATCTTGTCACCATTACCTTAACTTAATATTTCAGTAACTAGGCCGCTCTGGAGACGCATTTCTCTCCCCCTTTTCCAGCAGGCAAAATTTTACCACAAATATTAAACTTTGGGGAAATTATTAAACATACTTGAAGAATGGCAACAATTGCTATGATAATTAACATCGGGAAGCGATAGTATAGAAGAGCCAAGTCGGTAAAATTTCTAGAAGGCTGAGGCTGGTATAACAGCAACAAATACAGCAGGCTGGTTTTCGACTAAATCATTTTTGATTCGCTGAGTATCGGATGATTGATTCTCACCGTCCATTAAGGGATCGAGCCGTTATGCGATCGAACAATATGAGATTATTATGGAAAAGCCAATTTGCTCTCAAATTTCAAATCAATAGAACTCTCTCCAAATTTTACAGCGGAAGACAAAGCAAATGGATCAACAAATCACAATTCCCGCACTCGAAGAAGTTGACTTGACAAACTGCGACAGAGAACCCATTCATATATCGGGGCACATTCAGCCACACGGGGTGCTACTTGTGGTACAAGAACCTGAACTAGAAATACTGCAAGTCAGCGAAAATACGCAAGATTTGTTGGGAATTGATGCAGAAAGTGCGATCGGTAAAAATTTGAGCGTATTATTCAATCGAGTTCAACTAAAAAAACTCAATCTTTGTTTGCGTAATGAAAACTTAAAAACCGTTAATCCCATTAAACTCTCTGTCACAAACAAAGGTCAATATTTAGAATTTGATTGCATCCTCCACCGAGTAGAAGAAGTATTGATTGTCGAGTTGGAATTAGCCACAAACCCAGAAAATATTTCTGTTTTTAGTTTTTATCATTCAGTGAGAGCCACTGTCAGTAAAATTCAAAGCGCCCCAAATCTCAAGGAATTATCTCAAATAACTGTAGAAGAAGTCAGAAAAATATCTGGTTTTGATCGAGTTATGCTCTATCAATTTGACTGCGAAGGCAACGGCGCTGTGATCGCTGAAGCTAAAGCAGAAAACCTAAGTCCTTTCTTGGGATTAAACTACCCCAGCTCAGATATTCCCAAACAAGCCCGACAACTGTATACGTTAAATTGGCTGAGGTTGATACCCGATGTTAATTATCAACCCGTCCCCCTTGTTTCAGGAAACAATGCTCTTACCACCCAGTCTCAAAACCTCAGTTTCAGCGTGTTGAGAAGCGTTTCTCCCATTCACATAGAATACCTGCAAAATATGGGCGTTGCAGCTTCGATGTCAATCTCATTAATCAAAGACAAAAAACTGTGGGGATTGATTGCTTGCCACAACTATACACCAAGACACCTCAACTATGAATTGCGCGCAGCTTGCGAATTTATCGGGCAAGTAATGTCCTTAGAACTCCAATCAAAAGAAGGAAACGAAGACTACGACTACAAATTACACTTGAAATCGATTCAGACCAAGATTTTTGAAGACATATCCACGTCCGAAAACTTGTCACAAGTGTTAGTTAAATGTCAGCATAATTTGCTAGAAGCAGTCAACGCCCAGGGAGCCGCAATAGTATTTGGGGACAATTGCTATCGAGTCGGGCAAACACCTCAAGGAGAATCCCTCAAATACTTAACTCAGTGGGTACAAAAGAATTTAAATAAAGAAATTTTTTATACAGACTCGCTGACCAAATGCTATCCTGAAGCTGAGGAATTTAAAGACACGGCTAGCGGGTGTTTGGCTATAGCAATATCGCCGACGCAGAAAATATACATTTTGTGGTTTCGCCCCGAAGTAATTAAGACAGTAAATTGGGCGGGCAACCCTAACAAACCAGTTGAAACCGATGAAGATGGCAACCCTCGACTGTCTCCTCGGAAATCTTTCGAGCTGTGGAAAGAAAATGTGAGGTACAAATCGTTGCCTTGGAAACAATGCGAAATAGACGCTGCATTGGAACTGAAAAAAGCAATGATTAATATAGTGCTGCGCCAAGTTGACAAACTCGAAAAATTAAATACAGCACTAGAAGCATCAGTCGCCCGAGAACGCGAAAAAACTGCTAATTTAAAAACAGCAATGTCTGAGCTTAAGCGGGCGCAAACTCAATTGGTGCAAAGCGAAAGAATGTCAAGTTTGGGACAGTTGGTGGCGGCGGTAGCTTATGAAGTCACCAACCCGATTAACTTTATCTACGGAAATCTTAGTTATGCCAACGAATACAGTCACAAAATGCTGAATTTATTGCAGCTTTACGAGCAGCACTATCCTTCACCTTCGCCAGAAATTCAAGCCCAAATAGAAGCAGTAGAATTAGAGTTTATAGTTGAAGACTTGCCCAAGTTGCTGGGTTCAATGAAAGTAGGAGCTAACCGCATCCGCGAGATAGTTCAGTCGCTGCGAAATTTCTCTAGAATTGACGAAGCAGAGATTAAACCAGTTGACATTCACGACGGATTAGACAGCGCTTTGCTGATTTTGAGCAACCGACTCAAACCGAAGCCCGATCGCCCAGCAATTCATCTCATCAAAAAATATGGATCTCTGCCTTTGGTTGAGTGTTACGCAGTTCAAATCAACCAAGTATTTATGAATGTACTGGCAAATGCAATTGATGCTCTCGAAGAGGCTTTTGTCAACAATAATTTATCGCCGCAGGGCGGCGGCGAAGAGCCGGTTAAGTACGGACAAATTCGGATTGTGACTGAACTTTGTCCCGGAGAAAAAGCCGTAGCAGTTCGGATCGAGGACAACGGTTGGGGCATGGAAGAAAAAGTTCGCCAGAAAATTTTTGAGCCGTTTTTTACCACAAAACCGGTGGGCAAAGGTGCGGGGATAGGTTTGGCGATTAGCCATGAAATTGTCGTAGAACAACACGGCGGCAAATTGACTTGCATTTCTGCCCCCGGAGAGGGAACTGAGTTAATTATTGAGATTCCCTTGAGCCAAACTCATCCCACACCCATTGTCAAGTGAAAAAAAATCCGCGCTAGCGAAGCTATCCCGAAATTAGGAAATCGACCCAATTCACAAATCGAAAATTCGATTAAAATACAAAAGCAGCTAAGTAGATTTGAGCCAATTCAGAGGAAGCTAGTATGACTGAAAAAAAAACCGCCCAATGGGATGCCGGCCGGTTTCTCAAAACCTTGGCTTATTTCGGCGTCATTCCCTTCATTGGCAGCATTAGCTGGCTGCAACAACTCTTTGGAAGCAGCAGCAACAGTAAAAAAGACCAACCTAAACTGATACTGGTAGCCGGTGCCACCGGCGGCGTCGGGAAGCGAGTTGTCAAGCGGCTGCAACAGCGCGGATATAAAGTACGCTGCCTCGTCAGAGATGCTAAAAGAGCAACAGAAATTCTCGACAATAATCTCGAATTAGTCGAAGGAGATATTACTCTGCCAGAGACGCTTACACCGTTAGTAACCGAGGGCGTGGAAGCAGTTATCTGCTGTACCGGCACTAAAGTTCAACCTATAGAAGGAGACACCCCAACCAGGGAAAAATACTATCAAGGCATCAAATTTTATATGCCGGAAGTTGTCGATGTTCCCGAAATTGTCGAATACAAAGGCATCAATAATTTAGTGCAAGCTGTTCGCCGCCAGCTAATTCAAGCAGGCGAAAAAACAATTTTTGACTTCACAAAACCCAGCCAAGATTTAAAAGAAACTTGGGGAACCCTCGACGACATCGTGATGGGTGGCACCAGCGAAAGTTCGATTCGGCTGACAGACAATACTGCTATATTCACAGGCAATGTTTCTACCGCCAACTCGGGTGGCTTTGCTTCGGTGCGTACCCGCAACTTCGATCCTCCGCTTAATCTCGCAGGATTTAGCGGCCTCTACCTGCGCGTCAAAGGGGACGGTAAGCGCTACAAATTAATTGTTCGCAGCGAATCTAAATGGGATGGAATTGGCTATTGCTATTCCTTTGATACTGTTTACAATATCTGGATTACTGTCACCATTCCCTTTGATGAGTTAATTCCAGTATTTCGCGCCAAAACTGTCAAAGATGGCTCCAAATTTGATGCCAGCAGTATTTTTTCTTTTCAGTTAATGTTGAGCAAATTTGAGTATGATGGCGCGCTCAACCCGAAATTTACACCGGGTATTTTTCAAATCGAGCTAGAATCTATTAAAGCTTATGGGGGACAGACTTTGCCGCGATTTGTGATGGTGAGTTCGGCAGGAGTTACCCGCCCCGGTCGCCCGGGAATTAACTTGGAAGAAGAACCGCCTGCTGTCAGGATGAATGATATGTTGGGGGGGATTTTGACTTGGAAGTTGAAAGGGGAAGATTGCGTGCGATCGAGCGGCATACCTTATACTGTTGTCAGACCCTGTGCTTTGACTGAAGAACCGGGAGGCAAAGCTTTAATCTTCGAGCAAGGAGACAATATTAGGGGCAAAGTTAGTCGGGAAGATATTGCAGAATTGTGTGTGCAGGCTTTGGAACAACCGCAAGCTTGCAACGTTACTTTTGAGGTGAAAGAGGGGGAAAATGGCAGTTCTCCCGGAGACTGGCAGGCTTTGTTTTCTGGAGTTAAATAACAATTTTTTCTAGGGGCTGATTAGTTTCTTACCCTTATTAGTCGGGGGTTTAAACCGCTTCTTGTCAAACGAAGTCTGCCTCCGCAGACAAGCGAGATAACTGGTTCCCAGGCTTGACCTGGGAACCAGTAATAACCAATAACTAATAACTAATAACTAACAACCAATAACTAATAACTAATAACTAATTTATGTCTGTGACTTTTTCCCGACGCTCCTTGACGCCTTATTTGTTTTTGCTTCCCGCTTTATTTATTTTGAGTTTGACTGTTTTGTGGCCGGCGGTGCAAGCTTTTTATTTGAGTTTTACTAATTACGAATATGATTTAACTCAAATGCCGCAGTGGGTGGGTTTGAAGAATTTTAACAGGTTGTGGGGCGATCGCACATTTTGGCAAACTTTGACGAATACGCTGCTGTATCTCACCTGCGTTGTGCCTGTATTGGTTGTTGTGCCGTTGGGAATGGCGATTTTGTGCAACCAAAAACTTAAGGGGATGAACTGGTTTCGAGCCGCATACTACACGCCGGCGGTGATTTCCATGGTTGTCGCCGGGATTGCTTGGAAGTGGCTGTTTGCTGAGACTGGACTGCTGAATCAGTTGGGGGAATTGTTGGGTTTGCCTCCTGTTTCTTGGCTGGCTAATCCGAAGTTAGCAATCTTTAGCGTCATGGCGGTTACTATCTGGAAAGGATTGGGCTATTACATGGTGATTTATTTGGCAGGGCTGCAAGCTATTCCGGCAGAACTTTATGAGGCGGCTGCTATTGATGGTTCTGATGGTTTGGGAAAGCACTGGGATATTACTGTGCCGCTGATGAAGCCGTATCTAGTTTTGGTAGCGGTAATTTCGGCGATTTCTGCTACTAAGGTTTTTGAAGAAGTTTATATTATGACTCAGGGCGGGCCCCGCAATAGTTCTAAGACGGTTGTTTATTATCTTTACGAACGGGCTTTTAAGGACTTGGAAATTGGCTATGCTTGCACGATCGGGCTGGTTTTGTTTTTGTTGATTTTAGGTTTGTCGATTTTGCAAGTTAGTCTTCAGGGTTTGGCTCGCAATGATTAAGATGTATTACTGATTAGGGCTGGCGCAATTCGGGCATCATAAACTCGGTTTCTCGTTCTCACTCCTGTTGCTCCCAGGACTTTATTACCTTCAGAAACCGGGTTTATTGCTCTAATTTCTACTAATTTTAGGCTGGAATCTCGAAGTAATGCGATCGCTCACGGCTTTGGGCAGGTCTTATTGATGAAATCACAGCTATAAATATAGGGTTTCTGCCAGTTCAGAGGAATTTGTAATAAATCCCTGGTTCCGGTCATTCCCTGTCCAAGAAAGAGCAGCACAGCGATCGAGTTCAAGATCACGTGGATAGTGCGCCAGCGATTTGAACGGTCTTTGTAAATGTCTTGAATGATCGCAAGGGAGAAAACCATAATTAGCGCAGCGGTGATGCCAATGTAGTAGTGAGACCAATACCATTCATTGGTTAGCCGATAAACGCCATCTTGAGTGCCAAGAATCACCAGACCAGTACCTGTTAGGGTGGCAAATATGCCGCGCCATAAAGCGGGTGTAGCTCGATATAGCATGACCAAAGAGCCGATCGTAGCAACAAACATCAGAATGATGAAAATGACCTGAAACGAGTTTTTGCTCCAAACATCCTTGCTCAAAATATGCTCAAAAATCGGGTAGGCTAGACCCAACAGCGTTACTCCTACCACAGAACCTGACAGAATTCGACCTGCTTTGACGTGTTCTGGACCGACTACAGGTGGAATTTTGCTCTTGGTGTCGATCGCAATTTGCTTCCGACGCTGCATAGTTTGCCACGCCATATTGAGAACAACGCCAAGCATAGGAAAAACAATCGCTACAGCTAAAATAGGATGCAGCAAAACCAGAAAATCTTTAAATTCCATACAGCACCTTTTTCTTGAAGAGGGTTGGCTTCATCAACCCGGTTTTTGCGATACATAATATCATATCCGGCGATCTAACCACCGTAATTTTGTAGTCAGGACTAATAGTAATTGTTCATCGGTCAAGAGAAAACTGAAGTCCTGACTACAAACACGCTTTATGAATGGTAACTCACCGAATATGTTGATTGATAAGAAGATATAGCAGTCGTCAATTGGGTGAGGTACAGCTTTCTCAATTACGCAATTACAATTACCCTGTTCTCAGGGAAATGAAAACTGCTGGCGTTAATATCAGTGGTGGTTAGTGGCGACTAATTGCCTGCATCACTTTGAGCTTAGCGCAACAGTTCTTTGTTATTCAGAATAGCAGGCCAATTTTTGTTTGCTGAAGCAATGTGACCAGGGATATCCCCCATCCACTGTGCTTGTACTTTCTTGTCGTAGTTGAGATAAAGCTTCCCATTAACGATTTTCCAGGCGTCAGGCTGGGTGACAACAAGATTTCCTTCACTGGTAGCCTGGGCGCAATATCCACCGTATTGAGGAGCATACTTTTCAGGATTTTGAGCAAACATATCACGGTTTGCTGCACTAGCAAACATCCAAGTTGTTCCACCCCAATTATGTTTAAATTGGCTAACTCCCATAACTAATTTGCTTTGGGTAAAATAGGCTACGACATCCTGACCATCAAGAGCCACACCTTTTTCGGTGTAGAACTGAGGATGAAGGGTTGTTGTGCTGCTTTTACCAGCGCAAGGATTGGCTTTACCAGCGCAAGGATTGGCTTTACCAGCACAAGGATTTTCTTTACCAGCGCAAGGATTGGCTTTACCAGCACAAGGATTGGCTTTACCCGCGCAAGGATTGGCTTTACCCGCGCAAGGATTGGCTTTACCAGCACAAGGATTGGCTTTACCCGCGCAAGGATTGGATTGTGCAACCTTGGATGAAACGGTTGTATAGTTTGAGTTTGTTGAAGCCTTGAAGTTGGCGTAGCTAACATTAGCTGTTGCCAAACCAAGAATGGTCGCAATGGCGATCGTGGTAATGTATTTTACTTTCATGTGTCTAATTTCCAGATAAATTGTTAGTAATTCCACGCCAGATGTTTGCTTGAGAGTTCTTGCTCTCTGGCAATTATGCTGGCTTTGTGTTTCCCTCAAGACTTGAGGTTATTTGCATTAACGCTCAAGAAAATGAGTGCTAGATGAGGAAGAGATGGATGGGAGATAAAACTCTGAATACTTTATACGCCAATTTCTTCAGCAAAAATTCATCTGGAAATTAGGAACGCATCATCTAGTTACCCCGAATGTCTTATAGAGTGGAGATTAACCCTGACTATCCTTTACAGGACTTATACACTCTTGGCTTAGAAAGCGGGTTTCTTCATAGATACCTCGTTGCTAAACCCAAGATTCCTGATGAGAAAGTTAGTAGTGCAGTAATTTAACCGCGAGTTGAGAAATTATGACAGGAAAAGACTGGTTAGTGACTGATGATGGACAGTGCAATATTTTTGAGGCTACAAGTCAAATTGAAGATTTGACCCATCCCTATCGACTTTACCGCTTTTTAACTGACTTGGAAGATGTATTAGACCAAATTAGTGATGATTATTTACGACTCCAGGCAATTTGTCCCCTTGTCCGCAGGTTGTTAGATAGTTCTTCCTGGTTTCAAATTGCTCTCCTTGAGCCTGACTCTGAGACAGGCTGGGCAGTACAAACACTTTATGATGAACCATTTTTTCCTCTGACGGTGCAGTTGGTGGCTTGGGCTCCGGGTGCAGTTTCTCCGATTCACAATCATGCCAGTTGGGGATTGGTGGCGCTACTTGATGGACAGGAGAAAAATACTTTTTGGCAGCGATCGCCAACTCGCAATTTTCCCGATAAAATCACAACAGTAGGCGATATTTTGCTTGCTCCTGGTGACGTTTTGTGCTTAATGCCAGATGCGATTCATCATGTGGAAGCACTGGGAGATAAACCAACCATTAGTTTTAATCTTTATGGTGTAACAGATTACGATCGACGGTTTGAGTTTAACCAGATTAAAGGCACTGCGGAAAACTTTTAATATAGCAGTCCGATCGAAGCAAATATCAACAAATCTCAAATATAACGGGCGATTTTAGCGGCTGCACCAACTTTCGTCGGTTCTACAGAATACTAATTTTATTTAGTTGAATTTTGACTCGTTTTAATGCTTAATTATTATCACTTCCTGACGATAAAATGAATCTAATTCGCCAAGTCATAGCCGCTATCAACCCTCTCACGGGCAAGCGAATTTCCACCTCTTCTCTTCAGTTTCGCCTGACGCTGGAATTGCTGGTACTCTCGATTTTAGGACTTAGCAGTGTGGCATTTTGGGCCGGCTGGCAAAGGTCGCAAAATTTAGTGGGAGCCCATAAACAAACCCTGGAATACATTGGAATACGCTTTCCCGAACAGGTTGAGCTTTATAGTGAAATGGGTTCACTAGAAATTGGCTTAACCCGAAGCGTCCATAAAGCTTCCACAGGAGGAATAATGGTGTGGGTGAAGCGAAATGATGGGATGCTTTTGGTGAATTCACCTGATATGGATCTGCAATCTTCTAAGATTACGAAGATGATCTCGTTGACGGAAGTACCTGCTGAGCCGACTTTTGTTCAGATGGGCGATCGCTATTTGGTGATCTGTAGCAGAACTCTGAGGATTAAAAATGAGTTACTGGGTACGGTATATTTCTCTCAAGATATCACTGATGAGCAACGTCAATTAAATGATGGAATTCGGAGTCTAATTGTTGTCAGTATTGTGGTAATCTTAGTGTTAATGTTGGCGATCGCCAGTCGCATTCGTCATGCTCTCCATCCTTTGGAACATATGAGTCAGGTAGCTAGCACTTTGTCTGCTGATAATTTGCAGGCGGCCAAACTCCAACTGCATCAGGCTCCTGATGAGATTTTAGGACTAGCACAAACCTTTAATGAGATGTTGTTTCGCTTATCGGGTTCCTGGGAGCAACAACGCCAATTTGTCGGTAATGTTTCCCACGAATTACGCACTCCTCTAACGGTTGTAGTTGGTTATTTACAAAGTTTGCTGCGTCGCAGCACTAACTTAAGTGACTATCAGCAACAAGCACTGGAAACAGCGGTTGGGGAAACTGAACGCACGATTCGGATGTTAGAAGATTTGCTCGATTTGGCACGGGCTGATAGTGGCAACTTGCACTTTCGTTTGAATCCGGTGATCCTGAATACTCTGGTGGCTGAGGTGGCCGAAATGAGTCAAAAAGTTAGCAATCGGAAAATTATTTTCGTGTCAACTGATGAGGATGTTGTAGCCTGTGCGGATCAGGATCGTTTACAACAAGTGTTAATTAACTTAGTCGATAATGCAATCAAGTATTCTGCTCCCGAACAACCAGTTGAGTTAGTCTTAGAAAAGAGGGAACAGCAGGTGATGATTCATGTGGGCGATCGCGGAATTGGTATTTCTCTCCCCCATCAAAACCGGATTTTTGAACGATTTTACCGGGTGGATGAGTCAATGACGCGCTCTAGAGACGGTACAGGGTTGGGATTGGCGATCGCCAAAAGCCTGATCGAAGGCATGGAAGGACGTATTACGCTCCGATCTAAACCGGGAGAAGGTAGTATTTTTACTATCACCTTACCTGTCTGGAATCCGCAGCTATGAGCGATCGCATTCTCCTTGTTGAAGATGACCCTAAACTGGCAAAGTTCATCGAATCTGAACTTAGTCTTGAAGGATATCACGTCACTGTCGCCCCCAATGGATTGGATGGATTAACGATGGCTCGTGATGCTCAACCGGATTTATTAATTTTAGATTGGATGCTTCCCGGCATCTCTGGATTAGACATCTGTTTAAGGTTGCGATCGACTGGTGTTCAAGTACCAATAATTATGTTAACAGCAAAAGATGAAGTACCCGATCGCGTGACGGGATTAAATGCTGGAGCCGATGATTATGTTACTAAGCCTTTCAGTATGGAAGAACTCCTCGCGAGAGTCAAAGCCCGTCTGCGCCGAACTCAAGCAAATGACCCGGAAAACTTACAATTTGAAGACCTAATTTTGAACGGTTTAACCCGTGAAGTATATCGAGGCAGTCAACTAATTGAACTCACTGCCAAAGAGTTTGATTTGTTAGAATTTATGCTGCTAAATTCCCGTCAAGTCATTACCCGCGACCGAATTTTAGAAAAAGTCTGGGGTTACGATTTTATGGGCGAGTCAAACATTATTGAAGTGTATATTCGTGCGTTACGGATTAAGTTAGAAGCAAGTAACTCAAAACGCCTGCTGCATACGGTTCGGGGAGTTGGATATGTGTTGCGAGAGCAAAAGTGAGGAGGGGCGGATTTACAAATACTTGGCAGATTAAGTATGGATACTGGTGAACCAGCTCCTATTATACTACCTATTTTTTTGTACCAAATAGACCTATAAATCCGGTCGTTCCTGATAATCTTCCGCAGAACTCGGGTCTAATTCCCACCGACTTTCATCTCGATGTTCAAGCATATTGGTTGTGTGCAAAATAGCCCCATCGGCCATCTCTATGCCCGCAGCGGCTCCGAGTTCGTCAACCATATCCATGTCGGGAGTAGGCGCAGTTCCGCCCACCGATTGCTCGCCAGTGGCACTTTCTTGTTCCGCAGCAGGATCGCCATCCTCGCCGCCGATTTGGGAACTGGTGGCAGAGTATTCCGAACTGCTGTCCTGCAGGGTTGTTATGTCGTCTTGGCTCAATCCCGGTTGATCGTCGATGACGCCGGTACCGTAAGATTCGGTAATTTCTTGAGGCAATTCGCCCAAATTATCGCGTTCAGTTGTTTTTTTTTCGTTGCCCTTTTTTTGCTGTGCCACGATACTTGCTCCTGTTTATTTTTGAACTCAATTAAATTTAAAATGTCCGAATTGGGCTTTAACTGAATTGTTTTTAGTAATTGCCGATGGCTATAATTAAGTGGTATCCTAATTGCTATTTAAGCTTTTAGCTTCTATCCCAGGAAATATATTGATTCGGCTCAGCTATTTCATTGGGAATACAAAAAGCGATCGCCCGTTTGAAAAGGGCGATCGCTTTTTAATAGGGAGGCTAATTCTATTCGGGGAAGTCAGGAATTACCCATTTGGGGGGTTCCATCCGTTTCCTTCTCACTGCTTCCTCTGCTATTTCTAGCATTTTATCCAGAGAAGTATTTTCAATAAAGTTGGACGTTGCTTCTGCGTATTCCCGCTTCGGGCACTTGTCGCCCAGAACGCAGCCATTGACGCAGGCTACAGCACAATCGACAGTGTTCTCCACCATAACTTTTTTCCTTTCACGGTTCCAACAACTAATAGGCAGGTACTCTGGGTGAATTTGTCAAGAGACTGCTCTATATCTTTATTTTACTTCACAAATTGTCATCAAAGGTCGATCGCCAGGGCAAAACTGTTATAAAATCAAAGCAACCTACCTAATCTGCCGATCGTGAGTAATTTTCTGCGGCGCTTAAAACTTTTACCTTGGCGAGAAATGCTGCAAATTGCCGCCCTCGTCAACTCAATCGTGATTGGACTAGAGCTATTTTTAGCCTGGGGTTTCACGCAATCGCGGGCAATCCGCAACGGGTTGACGCTTCTCTACGGTTCCTCCCTCGGGATATTGATACCTTTTGCAGCAGCAGTGGGAATGGGAGCTTTAGCAGTGTACTTTTTAGAGTATTGGCAACAACAATTTTTGCTCAACCGAATTAGTTTGTGGGTTTTAGTTTTGTGCCTGCTCTTGGGTTTGGTTTTAAAATCATTCCTACCCATACCTGCTTCTTTAGCAAGTTTATCAGAAACTGCACTAATAGGAATTACGGTGGGAGTTTTTTGGAAGGGCCGACCTTATTGGCGATAGTCATGCCATTTTAGATTTTAGATTTTATATTTTAGATTGGCTATGACTGACGAAGCTCGTGGTTTTGAGCTTGTCTACAGTTGTATTCTTTTTTGAAAATAGTATCATCAGTCAGCGGTTATTGGTTATTAGTCTATATGTAGGGTGCGCAATGCGCACCTTACCGCTTAAATCAATAAATTTCCTCTTCCTTCTCCCTTCTTTCTTATTCCTGACATCCGTTAAATCTGTTACAGAATCCGTTGCCGAACTTCCTTATTCTTATGGCAGCCAAAAATCTGGAATAAATGTTTTAGTCAAACTGCGAGTAAACTGATTAATCTTTCTCCCGATTTGAATGTGCGGTTCGTCAGCTTCCACAGGAATAATTGCCGCTTTCTTTCCGATTCCGAAACGCGAAATTACCAAATTTGCCGCCTCCAAACCAGTAACATAAGCCTTTTCTTGCGACCAAGAACCGTGGCGGGTCACAACCCAATCGCCGCTCATCAATACATTATCATAACTTGTTACCGCAGGCAACAAATACTGATAGCTGCCAGGGGCAAAATGCGTCACTGCCCGCGACAGCCGAATCGCGCTGCTGTCAATTACTTTTGCCTCCCGAAAAGCCGGAATGCAAGTCGCTAAATCCCGCTGAACTAGGGAAACAATTTCCTCATCTTTCAGGGGAATTAATTGATTTGCGTGATAAAAGTCAGCTTCGACAACGGTTCCCGGTTCGGCTCGAAATTCGTCGTGCAAAGCATTCAAATCAAAAAACGTCCAACCTGTAGTTGAACTAAATCCAAAACAGGCATTAGAAGGCAGGGGAATGTCAATTTTTCGGTCAAACCACAGGCGAACAGCTAACACGTCAACGGCACCCAAATTCATCGCATCCCGAAACTCTGGGCGACTTTGCAAAGCTGGGCTGCTGCTGATAATTTTTTGCATTCCCGTGACGCCAACTGCAAAAATAACTGCATCTGCATCGAAGGTTTCTTCGCCGCAAACAACGCCTTTTGCTCGGTTGTTGCTGTCAACTATTAAGTCAGTAACTCGCTGCTGCGTCAATACTTTTGCGCCTAGTTTTTCCAAGCGTTCGACCCAGGGACGAAAGATTTTTTCTCCGACTGTTCCGCGACACCAAACTACATCAAAATCCGGTTGGTGGGCTAATATGAAATAATAGAGCATTCCCAAAGCGGCGGCAGCAGAACACTGTTCTCCTGGTGCAAATAAACCTACTAATAACATCGGTTCAAAAGCATCGCGGTACAGCCTTGCAGAAACACCAAACTGTTTGAACAATTCGCGGGCTGTGACGCGATCGTACCTGCGCCAAGCTTCGTCGGAATTGTCGAAATCTAGGACGGCGTAGAGTAAGGGTAAGGCTGAAAGCCGATCGACTAATGGCAGCCTTTTAAATCGCGTGTAAAGAAAGGTTCCTAACGGTGTGGGAAGCCGCGGTTCGTCCTGAAAAATCGGCGATTCTACTTCCAATCCGGCGGGTGAATACTGACAAGAACGAGTCCAAGGCGTGAAGGGATCGAGGCCTAACTCCTTGACTAAGGAAAAGATATTTTTGTAGGGATACCAGAAGCCATGAATACCTGCTTCTACGGAACGGCCGCCGGCGGTTTTCCACCCCGCAACTAACCCACCCGGATAAGGGCCTGCTTCTAGCAGGGTGACATCATAGCCTTGCTGGGCTAGGTGATAGGTAGCGCCTAAACCTGCCCATCCTGCACCGACGATGACTATTTTTGGGGTTGACGATTCTGCTGACATTGCGTACCTCTTGATAATTTATTAATGATGACATAATTCATAAAATCCGGATTTGATATAAAATGTGTTGGATTATGTGCTAAATTTCGCTTGAGTGAATAATGAGTGTCAAAAACCGCCAGCAAACTAACCTGTTGCTGCTCTTATTTCCCGCTACGGCATGGCTGATGGTTTTCTTCATTTTGCCCGTGTTAATTGTACTGTTGTACAGTTTTTTAGAACGCGGTACTTACGGGGGCGTTACTTGGATATTTACTCTCAGCAACTACCAGCGTTTGTTCAGCGGACTGTTCTTAGGAGTAATTGGGCGATCGCTCTGGCTGGCTTTTTTGACAACGGCCGCTTGCTTGTTAGTTGGCTATCCCCTAGCATTTTTCATCGCCACCCGTTCTCCTCGCTGGCGAAATGCTTTGCTTTTGCTGGTAATTATTCCATTTTGGACTAATTTTTTAGTCAGAACCTACGCCTGGATTATACTCTTGCGGAGCGAAGGAGTAGTTAATACAGCCCTGCAAAGCCTGCAAATTATTAGCGAACCGTTAAACTTGCTTTTTACGCCTTTCGCTGTGGCGATAGGTCTTATTTACGGCTATTTACCTTTCATGGTTCTGCCTTTATATTCTAGCATAGAACGCTTCAACTTTTCATTAGTAGAAGCTGCTCAAGATTTAGGTGCCAATGATATTCGCACTTTATGGCGCGTATTTCTGCCATTAACAAGTCGCGGTATTGTTGCAGGATCTATTTTAGTTTTTGTTCCGGCAGTCGGCGCTTTCATCACACCGGATATATTGGGAGGTTCTAAAACAGTTATGGTGGGAAATTTGATTCAAAATCAGTTTATGAAAGCCCGCGACTGGCCTTTTGGATCGGCGCTTTCTATGCTGTTGACGGTAATCATATTGATTCCTGTGTTAATTTACTTCCGCGTGTCTGACGAACCTCAATAAGGTAAGGTGTAGATTAATCGGTGCACTCTGCATTTAGGTTAAAATGTGCTAATTATTAATGACTGATGACTAAAACAAAACTAGAATTGCTCGTGCGGGCGATCGGCAAAAAGTGGCTTTGGGTACAAGCTGCACTAGCATTTGCCTTTCTTTACTTGCCAATTCTCATCTTAATTATTTACTCCTTTAATGCCTCCCGATTCAATGCCGTTTGGCGGGGCTTTACTCTCGATTGGTACCGCAGTTTGTTTAGCAATGCAGGCGCGACTATTGCTACAAGTAGCAGCGCCGGAATCTTGACAGCCCTCAACAACAGCTTGCTAATTGCAGCTATTTCGACTGTGTTAGCCACAATTTTTGGTACAATGATCGCGCTAGCACTCGAACGCTTTTATTTCCCAGGACGCAAAGCAGTAGAGGCTTTACTGTTTTTGCCGATTATCATGCCCGAAATTACGATCGGCATTTCGCTGCTAGTTTTCTTTACCCTAGTATTTCGGATCCTAGAAAATCTCACGGGAATTCGCCTCAATCTCGGCTTACCTACCGTAATTATCGGTCATGTTGTCTTTAATATTTCCTTTGTGACTATTACTATCAGGGCACGTTTAGCAGAACTCGATCCGATATTAGAACAAGCAGCTTTTGACTTAGGCGCTAACGAATGGCGGACTTTTTGGCGCATCACCCTCCCTCTGATTTGGCCCGCTATTTTCAGTGCGGCACTGTTGGCTTTTACTCTGTCTCTGGACGATTTTGTCGTCACCTTCTTTACCACCGGCGTCGGTTCGGTGACGCTGCCGCTATTTGTTTACGGCATGATAAAGTTTGCAGTAACGCCAGCGATTAATGCTATTTCAACTTTGATGTTGTTCGCTTCCTTATTCCTGGTTTTATCATCGTTAAAAGTTCAGAAAACTTAAAAATTTTTCTTTTTGTGTCATAATCATTGTCATCTGCAACTAACACAACCTATGAAACGCCTGCTGACTTTCCTAATTTTGTTTGTGATGAGTGCAACGGTGGCTTTTGGCTGTAGCCCCACAGGTGCCAACCAGCAGCAAGTCCTCAGCATTTACAACTATGCCAGTTATATCGCCCCAGAAGCGATCGCCCAATTCGAGAAAGAGAACAATGTGAAAATTCAATACGACACATTTGAGAACAGCGACGCACTCTACGCCAAACTCAAACAGGGAAACCCCGGTTACGACTTAATATTTCCCGCCGATTACATGGTGAAAATCATGATCGCAGAAAATATAATTGAACCGCTGAATTTAAATAATATTCCCAATCAAAAAAACCTAGAACCTAAATTTGTCAATCAAAATTTTGATCCGGGGAACAAATATTCCCTGCCCTACCTGTGGGGAACAATGGGAATTGGCTACAACGTCAAAACAACCAAGGGCGATATCAACAGTTGGGCGGCGATGTTCGACCCTAAATATACCGGAAAAGTCGCGTGGCAAGACGATGCAAGATACACATTTGCAGGAGTTTTAATGTATTTAGGATTTGACCCCAATACAACCAATCCCGAAGAAATTAACAAAGCCCGCGATTTGCTGATTAAAAATAAAAATATCATTGCTGCTTTTGTCCCGGATACTGGTCAAAATCTGCTCGATCAAGGAGAAGTAAATCTGACAATGGAATGGAGTGGCGATGTTTTCCAAGTTATGAAAGAAAATCCCAATCTCCGCTACGCTATTCCCAAAGAAGGAACAATTATCTTCTCTGACAACATGGCAATTCCCAAAGGTGCGCCCCATAAAGAGTTAGCGGAAAAATTTATTAACTTTATTTTGCAGCCAGAAGTAGGCGCCCAAATTTCCAATTTTACCCACTTCGGATCGCCCAACAAGGCAGCAATCGATCGAGGTTTAATCGACGCGAAAGATTTGAAAAATCCTCAAATTTACCCGCCGACTGAAGTCTTTGGCAAAATGAAATTATTGGAGGATGTCGGGAAAGCAACTGCATTGTACGATCGAGCTTGGACGGAAGTTAAAGCGGGGGCTGGAAAGTAGATATATAACCTTTCTCAGTAACATGAGGTACTATCTCGCATAAGGCATAGGGCATACCTCAGCACGCTTGAGAAACGCTATCACACAGGTTTCCGCCGGGGCGGGTTTACTTAAATTTTTAGTTTGTATTAGAGATTTTGATGAACCAGCCCCTAGATAATTTATGTTTATTTAACCGGAATTGAGTTCAAATTTTTATTAGTCATAACTAAGACATACTAACACAATGCACGCTGTCGAAGTTTTAGAAGTTTCCAAAGTATTTAAAAGTGTCCGCAGTCACGATTTTTTAGCTGTAGACAACATCAACCTGCAAATTTACGATCGAGAATTCTTTTCTTTACTCGGCCCTTCCGGCTGCGGGAAAACTACAACTTTGAGAATGATTGCCGGTTTTGAAATTCCCACAGCGGGCGAAATTTACATTCACGGCCAACCGATGCAAAATCGCCCGCCATTTCACCGCCCAGTAAATACGGTATTTCAAAACTATGCTTTATTTCCGCACATGACAGTAGCACAAAATGTCGCTTTTGGGTTGGAAATGGAGAATTTGCCTCAGAAAACAATTCGCGATCGCGTTGCTGAAGCCTTAGCATTAGTACAGTTAACCGATGTAGGAAAACGCTATCCCCGCCAACTGTCAGGGGGACAGCAGCAGCGAGTAGCACTAGCAAGAGCATTAGTCAAACAGCCGTCTGTTTTGCTGTTGGATGAACCCCTGGGAGCGCTGGATTTAAAATTGCGTAAAGAGATGCAGTTAGAATTAAAAAAAATGCAGCGAAAATTGGGAATTACGTTTATTTATGTAACTCACGATCAGGAAGAAGCACTAACAATGTCGGACAGAATTGCAGTGATGGATGGAGGAAAACTGCAACAAGTCGGTACACCGGTTGATATTTATGAATATCCTAAAACGCGGTTTGTTGCTGATTTTATTGGCGACAGCAATTTTTTAAGCGGGCAAGTAGTAGAAAAGCAAAACGGTCAAATAATCGTGTTGGTTGACCAGCAGTTGCCCGTGTTAGTTGCGACAGCAGAAGATATGCCCGCTGGGAAAGTTGTCACCCTGGTGTTGCGTCCAGAAAAAGCTGCTATTTATCCGGCTAATTATGACGCTGAAAATAGCTGGCCGGGAATAGTAGAAGAGGCTATTTATATTGGCACTGATACGCGCTATACGGTGCGGTTGACTGCTAAAAGTTCGATCGCCCTTCGCCGACAAAACTTGCACAGAGATGACTTGCAGCGATACCAAGTCGGCGACAGCGTTCGAGTTGCCGTGCCGCCGGAAAGTATCTGCATTTGTTGACACTCAAGCGGGCTGAAGTCACTGAGATTCTTTGGAAGATTGAGGAGCGGATTGAAGATGTACTTCCTTCCCGGTAGAAGATAATCTACTTCTTCCTTCTGCTTCCCCCTTCTTCCTTCGCGTTCTAGCGCTTACGCGCGGCTTCGCCTAACGCGTCTTCGCGGTTCAATAATATAGACAGTATTGGTACTAAACCCGTGTTTGACTTTGCAAAATTTCCTCCAACAGCCTCTCTTGACTTTTCGCCGGTTCCTTGCAAGTCAAACACTCGCAAACTAACCCGATAACACCTTCAGGCAAATCAGCCTCAATCTGACAGACAGCAGTTGGATAATACTGGGAAATCAAGCCAGAAATTCGATCGGGAGTCGTGCGAATCAGGGTAGAGTGCTGATACCAATCGATCGCCGAAAGTAGACTCGGACAAGCTTGCGGAGCATCTTGCACAATACTGCTGAAAGCTTGCAAACCTTGCTCCGCGCGATCGAGATATTCCAAATTCTGCCCCAGCAGTGCGAGACGAACCAAAGAGGCGATCGCAATTCCATTCGCCGCCGGAGTTGCATTGTCTATATAGCTGCGTTCCCGCACCAACAAATCTCCGCTAGCATCCTTAGCAGTATTGTAATATCCCCCCAATTCCACGCTCCACAAAAACTCATCAAACTCTTCTTGCACCTGCACAGCTTTCTCCAACCAAAAGTGAGAATTCGGCAACTGTTTCGCCTCTTCTCCCTTGCCTAAAGTCAAACTCGCTTGGTGCAAATCCAACAAAGCTTTCACAAACAAAGCATAATCTTCCGACTGCGCGGTTACAGCAGATTGTCCGTCATAATTCAACCGCTGAAACCGCCCATCAGCCCACTGATTGTCTAAAATAAAATTAGCAGTTGTCACAGCTAATTCCAGATATTCCCAATTCCCAAAAACAGCCGCAGCGCGGGCTAAACCCGAAATCATTAAGCTATTCCAAGCAGCAATCATTTTCGTGTCAGTAACGGCAGGAATTCTGCCCGGCCAACTGTCGTTTTTAGCTTCCTGATTGTTGCGGGCGGGCGGAAAGGTTTTTACAGTATCGGGATTGCCACCGTAGCGAACTTGAAAGAGTTTAGCCAAAGCCGATTCTACCGTGTCGCTCAGTTTTCCTGGATGGCGGCGCTGCAATACATTCTTGCCTTCAAAATTGCCGCTGCGACTAACAGTAAACTGTGCTTTAATTTCCGCCAATTCCTCAGCAGTTAATAGTTGTTCGAGTTCGGCATAAGTCCAGACATAAAATGCTCCTTCTTCCGGTTCAAGTTCTTCAGAAGTGTTAAAGCTGTCAGCATCCTGTGCGGCATAAAAATAACCTGTTGGCGCGGTCATTTCTCGCTTCAACCATTCTACTGTCCCCGCGATCGCAGTTTCAAAAGCCGGTTCTTGTATTCCCGCGCTCCACAAATTTGCTAAATACTCAACAATTTGACCGTTGTCGTAGAGCATTTTTTCAAAGTGTGGCACAGTCCAAGTCGCATCAACCGTATAGCGGTGAAATCCGCCTCCTACGTGGTCGTAAATGCCGCCCAATGCTAAGTCTAATCCGCGCTGAGTGCAGACTTGTTTGCTGTCGTATTTTGATTCAAAATTAAATCGCGTTCCCCGCAGTGCTAGCTCAGCATAAGGTATCATCGGAAAACTGGGGCCGGGGTTGCTGCCCGCAATAATTCCGGTGTTGATTTCTAAGCCTTTTTGGAAGAGTTCGCGATTTAATTCGGCGGTTACTCCTGACAGCGCTGCCGACTGTTGGAGGTTGCCTAAAATCTCTGCTTTGAAGGCTTCTACTTTGCCTTTTTCTGTGTCGTAAAAGCGGCGAATTGCTTGCAAAACTTCTAAAAACCCCGGCCGTCCGTAGCGCGGTTCTACGGGGAAATAAGTGCCTCCGTAGAAGGGAACTCGCTCGTCTGGAGTGAGAAAAACGTTGAGCGGCCAACCGCCTTGACCGGTCATCATTTGCAAGGTTTGCATATAAATGCTGTCAATATCCGGGCGTTCTTCGCGATCGACTTTTATCGGTATAAAGTGCGAATTCATGTATTGGGCGATCGCGCGATCGGAAAATGCTTCCCCTTCCATCACCGTACACCAGTGGCAGCTAGAGTAGCCAATTGACAGGAAAATCGGTTTATTTTCGCTTCGGGCCGTTTCCAAAGCTTCTTCGCACCAAGGCCACCAGTCGATCGGATTTTCGGCGTGTTTCCGCAGGTAAAGGCTTTGGGATTGAGCAAGACGGTTGACCATAATCAAATCCACTTTAACTCGTGCTGAGTAAGCTTGTCAGTTCTCTAGCAGTTTAGCGCGAGATGTTTTAGTTGAGTTGTCGCTGATAATTATGTTTTAATATTAAGGCTGATTATCTCGATCCAATATGAGCTTATCATCTCGGAGAACCTTCAATCAACAGCTAGGACAATTTTTGCTGAGTGCTGCTGTTCCTCCTGCTGTTATCAAACTGATCCAAACAGAATCCTCGGAGCAAGCTTTATTAGAAACTAATCTTAACAATTACCTGGCTAAAGCAGACCCAGAAATAGAATTATTAGTCCCGACATTTTTAGGTAACGACAAGCGTCGGTTCTACGGCAGAGGTGTTCCGAAAAGTTTGAAGTTAATCGACAAATTTCAACTCGGCAGTGGCCGGACTGTTCTGGGAAGGCGGTCTGTAGTTTGGAGCGGTGCCGGTTGGACAGGACAGCCAACAATTACCAGAGATGGGGGAAAAACTTATTTAATTATAGGTGCTTATGACCACAATTTGCGAAAAATAGATATTGCTACTAATAAAGAAGTTTGGCGCTATAAATTTGATGATATAATCAAAGGTTCCTCAACAATTTATATCGATGAAAAAGCGAGCGCAGAAAACAGAATTGTAATTTTGCAGGGCAGCCGCAGTGGCGGTGGTAGCAAAAAAGTAGTGCCGAGTTTTAGGGCAATATCTTTTAGAACTGGCAAGGAAATTTGGAAATTGGACATCAGGAAAACGCCTAGCTACAGCCGCGATAATGACAGCAGCGCTTTGGACATCGGCGGTGGCGTTTTGTTCAATGCGGGGGAAAATGCGATCGGCTATTTTCTCGATAGTTCCACAAGCAATGCAAAAATCAAACAAGGCATCAAGCAGCCAAGTATCTTGTCGGAAGTACAGCTTTATGCAGCCGGAGATATCAGCAAACACGGCGGAAACTTGGTAGCGGAGTCATCGCCATCGCGGCTCAAAGATAGAATTTTTATAGCTGCTGGTTCCGGTCATATTTACGGTATTAGTATTGAAACTAAAAAGATAGTTTGGGATTTTTATACTGGTTCAGATTTGGATGGAAGTGCTGTAATTTCTAAATCAGGCAAACTGTTTTGTGCGATTGAAAAACAATACATTCAGGGCAACGGCGGAGTGCTGAAGCTGAATCCCAACAAGGAACCGAATGCCAGCGTCGAATGGTTTTTACCTACCGGAAATCGCCGACTTTCTAGCTGGGAAGGCGGGATAATCGGCTCTGTGGCGTTGAATGACGAGTACAATCCAGGCGAGTTTCCGGCGCTTTTTGCCACAAATGCGATCGACGGCAATTTGTACATCGGTTCACAAGATATGATTACAGGCCAAAAAACTTCTGTGCCTTGGCGAAATCAGTCTTATGAAACTCCGGTAATAGTATTTAAAAAAGCGATTGGTTCTTCAATTTCGACTCCGATTTTCACCGATGGTAATAAACTGATCAGTGCGGGATACAACGGTGTTTATTTGTTCAATTTGAATTGGGAACGAGCGAAGCCGGGGGATCGGAATGCTTTGAAAAATGCTAAAGGGGAGTTTTACCGTTTGAAAGTAATAGAATCAGGGAGATTTAAGCCGGGTTTGTCATTTGAGGCGACGCCTGTAGTTTGGGACGGAATTGTGAGGATTTGCGCGAGGGATGGCTGGATGTATACTTTGGGTTAGTTATTGGTATTTTGTACCTGGATCGGGAACAGGCTTTCCGGCCTGTTCCACAATAAGTAGACTCTTCTTTGCAACAGGCATCTTGCCTGTTCTTAAAGGGGTGTTGAAATCCGCCACCTATTCCTACCTGCGGTTTAACTGCGGTTATATATATGAGAGAAATAATTTCGGAAATTATCGAAAACTTGTTATGGCAACTCATGAAACTTAAATAAGTCAAGTTTACGGTTCAGAGGATGCTCAAGGTATTTTACAGCTTGCGATCGCCTGATCGCAAAATGCTTCCCCTTCCATCACCGTACACCAGTGGCAGCTACAGTAGCGAATTGACAGGAAAATCGGTTTATTTTCCCTCCAGGCCCTTTCTCAGGCTTCTTCGCACCAGGCGCAACAGTCGGATTTTCAGGGTGTTTTCGCAGAAAAAGGCTTTGGGATTGAGCAAAACGGTTGACCACAATCAACTCCTCTTGAACTTTTGCTGGGTAAGCTTGTCAGTTCTCTAGCAGTTTAGCGCGAGATGTTTTAGCTGAGTTGTTGCTGATAATTCTGTTTTCAGATGATCGCTGATAATTTAGATGTCAAATGAGTCGATCTCGGAGAACCTTCAATCAACGGCTGGGAAAATTTTTGCTGACTGCGGCGGTTCCTCCTGCTGTCCTCAAACAGTGCCAAATTGCATTTGCGAATTGACGGGGTGAGAAAGCCGCTGAAACCTTGATATATAGAGGGTTTAGGCTCTTGAACCTCCCTCAAGAGAGTAGCAATTATCAGAAGTCTATTGACAATTTTGATGGTAGCGATCGCCAACGATCCTCATTCGACCGTGTAGAAAGTCTCAAAAGTAGCGATCGCACGCACACCTTCTTTTGATCGCAAGCTACTCAAACCCTTACTGCGTCAACTATTTCTACTTGCCGATCGCCCGTTAAATCTTGGAATAGAGCTTTTTCGGAAAAATAATATTAACAAATTTTTAGGGAAAGCAGACCCAGAAATAGAATTATTAGTCCCAACATTTTTAGATAACGACCACCGCGCCTTCTAAGGTAGACGCAGGGCTGTTTCATTCTCTTGTAGGGGGCAGCCCCCCGTGGCTGCCGCAATTCCACCAAATGCCTAACAAATCCTGGATGGGTCGGGTCGGCATTCTTGGTACGACCCGTACAAAAAGCTGATTTTCCTGAGAATGAAACAGCCCTGACGGTAGACCTGTTCCCAAAACTAGGTCCCAGAAAGTCGAGTCGTCCCTTTAGTCGGGTAAAGTTCCGGCGTCACAGATAAGAACGAGCACCGAAACCATTCCTCTCCACACTGAAATGTTGCACCCTCATCAATAAACCTGTTTTGGGCGGGAGCTCCTGCCCGACCCCCACTCCTCCCAAGAAAACTCATTCTTTGTGGAACGCGCCCCTGAGCCAGTTCTTGGTAATGGTGCAACATATAAGTCTAAATGGCGCTTGTTTCTGAACCCGAAAGCTAGAATCGACGCACCGAATACCATCCAAGATTTTGTCCTGAGTTATCACCCACATTCTACCGCTTCAATTATCATCATCGGTTTTTATCTATTGTTACCCAGCAATCAAGCTCTCACTTAAACTTTTATGCCGTACATTTACCGATAAAAAACTTTTTAAGCGCATAATTTTGAGTTTTAAAACAGTTTTATCAGTAATTATGCTGTGTTAAAACCCAGTTTAGGAAGGTGGGTTATAGCTTTTTGAAATAGAGAAAAGTCAGGAATAAAATCCGGGTGGAATCACCCCTATTTTTTGATGCACGCCATAGGAAATAGCTAGCTAGAACTCATCAATTTAGTCGTTTTGCCTCAATCCCATCAGCGTATCCTGAATCTTTATCGAATCTTTATCCAAACTACTTGCATTAGCTTGTGTTTCTGTTTAGATTGAATATGTGAAGGAAAAAAACCAGCTTCCACTCCACTTAAAAATAAAGGTATCAACCATGAAATTCCAATTAAACTTAGTCAAATCTATTTTAGCTGTTGCCGGTGTTGCCGCTCTTAGTGCTGTATCCGCTGCACCTGCCTCCGCATTCGGCTTTGGTAATATCGCTGGTGGCGATACGGTTGGAGACGCTTATGCTAATGACTTTAGCTTTACTGTTGCAGAGGATGGCTTAAATAAAGTTATCTTCAACATTTTCAATAAAAATGAATCAGTACCCGGCATATTTATTGGTGGAGTTTACTTTGACACAGGTTCTAATAGCAATTTATTGAGTGCCTTTGGCGTTGATGTTGAGAATACTGGCACCGTTGATTTTCAAGATAATGGAGCTGCTAATATGGCACAAAGTGGGAACCTTAGTGCTTGGTCTACTGATTTTTCAGCTACGAAAAATGGTGCTGCATCTAACGGTGTTAACCAGAATGAGAAGTTGGGGTTGAGTTTTACTGGAAATTATAATAACGTAGTTTCCGCGTTGAATGCTGGTACTTTAAGATTAGGGTTGCACGTCCAGGGTATTAATGGCGGTAGCGATACTTTCGTCAGCAGCACTAGCAACACTGAAGCTACTCCTGAACCTTTAACAATGCTTGCTGCTGGAGCCGCTGTTGGTTTTGGTACTATGTTCAAAAAGCAACGCGCTCAAGCTCAAAAAGCTGAATAAGCTATCATTTGAACTCGTTTTCTATTCTGGCTTGATGCCAAACTGATAATTTTATGTTCAAGCTAAAAACCTGGTTTCTTGCTGAAACCAGGTTTCTTAGTATCTGATAGCACGCCACCGTGCAAACCTCCGACTTGACAGCCTATCTCAAGGGAGCATCTCATATTTGTAAAAACACTTCTTCCGGCTCCTTCCTTCTTCCTCTTTCCACCGGCCTTCCAACTCCAATTTCTAGCTTGTCTGCTTTCATTGAGATGCACCCCTCAAATCGCCCGTAGACAGCACATTTAAGAACTACCGTAAGGCCGTTTCTGAAGCATTTCCAATATATAGCAACCCTTGCAGGAATCGTAAATTTTTTACCCCACCCCAACCCTCCCCGAACCCGCTTGCTCGGAAGTAAGAAATTTACAAATGATGCGATGATTGCTATAAAGACACTGAGATTTTTTAAAAGGAGATAATCACCATGGAGCATTGCTCAATATCTAACTCGCTCAGCCTTATTTACTCAAACCTCAGTGTCACACCATGCGCTGTGCCAATTGCGTCTACTCTCAAGAAACCCAAGCCTTATTAAGACTACGTATTTTTAATTATTGTTGATTCACTTCCTTGTTAGTCTTTGCTTATAGCGCCTGAATAAGCCAGTGCTAGGTATTCAACCAATCATTTCGAGTAGCCGTCTTTTCCATAAGTGTCCTAATGCTGAGCTATGGGTTGCATCTGAGTTTCACTACCCATCAAATTCCTGATTGTCTACTAAACTCATCTCAAAGATTTACAGCCCTTAAAATCCTCCGAGTCCTTTCCGTAGGAGGTGTTCAAGCTAATGAGTTGTTTACATCCCCTACTATTTTTATGATATGATCTAACAATAGTCTGGACTGTTTTTAGTTCCGAGTCTGAAACCCTGGATTTTTCGTTGGTACTTCGACTGCCGCATCGACTGGAAACCTTTATTCTACGGTTGAAAATCACAAACTGTCCGAAGTATTGCTCTCATCAATCAACTAACAATTAATATCTAAAATGTTCAAGAGAAAACTTTTTTGGCTCATCATTATCGCCACAGCTTTAGTAACTCTGAATATGACACTCCTTTGGAAACTGGGGGATATTGCTCATTTTTGGATGAGTATAGTTTTTTGGTGCGCTGTGGGTTCCCTGCTTTGGGACAACCAGGATATTCTCAAACAGAGTGAGATAAAAAGTGACCTATGGTCGAGAGTAGCAGGGACGCTATTAATAGCTATTATTTTATTTAAAAGTGCTGTGGTTTCCAGTAAATTCGATCCTTTTTTAAGACTTGCACCTTTTTTGTCTGGTTTAGGTTTGAGCCTACTTGCGGTAGGTTTTCATAACTTAAAACTATATTGGCGTGAATTGGTAATACTATTTTTTCATGGCGTCCCCAGTGTCATTACGTTACCTTTAGTGGATTTTATTACCTCGCTTACTGCTAAATTTGCTTATTATTCTTTGTGGTATATCGGTTTTAATGTAACACGTGATTGTAATTATGTTGCTTTACCTACAGGAAGGGTGTTGGTAAATGGGGGTTGTTCGGGTATAGAGGCCATGAATTATTTATTAGGTTTAGCTGTAGTTTGTTTGGTGATGTTTCCTACTAAACAAAATAAGGCTTTGGTAATAGGTGCCGCTGTTATTTTTGGTTTTATTATTAATGTTTTTAGAGTGGCGGGAATGGCATTGTTAGTTGCATCTAATCGCCTAGATTTGTTTAAATATTGGCATGAGGGTGAAGGTTCTTTAGTTGTGGGAATGATAGCAGTGGTTTTGTTTGGGATATTTTATCAATTTATGTTGAAACGAGATAGCAAACTTAGTCAAAGTTCGGGAAATTAATTAGTTTCAATTTGATGTAGGATATTGGTTTTTAGATTTCCACTACCATAGTGAGGAGTCTCGCTCACTCAAATGTCCGGGTGTTGAAATCCGCCAATGTCACTACCTGTCGTTTAAGTGCGCCTCTATCTATCATAGAAAGGATGTCAGGAATTATAGGAAACTTGTTATGGCAACTCATGAAAATCAAATAAGTCAAGTTTACGGTTCAGAAGATGCTCAGGGTATTTTACAGCTTGCGATCGCACGCCGACAAGATGAAGGGGAACTATCCAGAGTCCAGCTTTTCGAGATTGCAGCGGAATTGGGCATTTCCGAACAGGATATTGTAGCGGCGGAACAGCAATGGTTAGCAAATAGAGGAGAAGTTCAAGAAAAACTGGTTTTTAACTCTTACCGTCGTCGCAAATTGCAGAAAAATGTGACCAAGTACGCAATTATCAATACTTTTTTAGTTTTGTTTAATCTAGCAGGTTCGCACGAGCTTTCTTGGTCGCTGTTCATTTTACTAATGTGGGGATTGGGATTGTCGCTGAATGCTTGGAATGTTTATCAAACTGAAGGGGAAGATTACGAAAAAGCGTTTCAGCGGTGGCGGTTGAAGAAACAGGTGGGAGAGTCTATTGGTACTGCGACGAATAAGTTTATGAAGTGGTTGCAGTCGTGATGTGCTATGGTAAAAAACGCTATCGCCCTTTATTTTACGTCATACTCAAAAACGATCGCCCTTTTCCTTCCCAAGGCGCGATCGCACTTTAAATCCCCGACTTTTTTTATAAATCGGGGATCTGCGCGTTATAGTTACGGCTAATTGAGCTTAGCAGCATCTTCAACCACAGGATGAATTAAAGCAGATCGAAAACCTTGGCGGATTTCCGAACTCAAATACCTGCGCTGCAAAAGCTGCCATTTTTGCCAAGCTGCATACCGATTTTCGGCCAACAAACCAGCCAACTTGGGCAACTCTTTTTTCAGATCGCGATCGACAAAATCTGTCAGAAACTCGCCTAAAACTTCACTGTCTTGAATATCGCCCAAACATTCCTGAACAGCTTTCACATCTTCGACATAAACTTCGTAAGTCTCGCTGTAAAAATCTCCAAACAGATTCATCAAATAGCGAACTCGCTTAGCTTGCTTCCGCAAATCGTGCAGAATAGTTCCCTCGGCTGCTAACTTCTCTTCGACAGCCTCAGCATTCAAATCATCAACAACTTTAACTTTGCCATCTTCATATGCCGTGCCCAACAGCCAAGCCGGATGCAGGAAAAATTCACTGACTTGAGGTAACAGTAAATCTGGCAAAACCTCAGCAATTGGCAAATGTTCGATCGCCTGAAACTGCGGTTCTTCCAACCAATTCTCGATTGACTGCTTCAGCGATTCGTAGCTTTTGTGCTCTAAAATCGCCCTCACCCCTTTCAAAGCGCGGTGTCGCTGTTTGAGCAAATTCAACAAAGCTTTATCTAAAACTTCCTGTTCTTCAGCCGGCAAATTCTGGTAATAGCGGTTTTGGAGACTTTCGAGCATCACATCCAAATCCCTAAGAGTTCCCAGAATCCGCCCCACCTTACCAATTTTACGTTCAGAAGCCTCTTTTGGCCAATCTAAAACCGGAGCAAAACCAGTCACAGCCGATCGCAAACGTCTCAATCCCACGCGCATTTGATGAAGTTCTTCCGCGTCTTTGTCTTTGATAACTTCAGCCTCGTGCGCTACACTTTTGCGGAAATATTTCTCAATCGCCCCAGATGCTGCGTCTCCGAGAGTTTTAACTTTTGCTGATGTTTTTACGTTCATGGCAGGTGTAGATTCCCGATCCCCGATCGACTTTAATTTGGATTTCAAGGCTTTGCTAGTAAAGGGTTTATATCCTAGCACACAACCCCCAATTTATGACCCGCTTCCATACATAAATCTTAATATAAGGTGCTTGACAATTTATACAAAGTCAGCATTTAGCAATCTAAAATCTTCAATCTTCAATCTTCAATCTAAAATCTAAAATCTTCAATCTTCAATCTTCAATCTTCAATCTTCAATCTAAAATCTAAAATCGAATTTCCCTCCCTCACCCTTGAGCTAATAAAAATCGGATTTCTGGCGCGCTTTCCCAAATAGGTTAAGATCGCTGCAAACCGATGTTTATTCGCCAAAGGGTGAGAGAGGGTGCGATCGGGAGGACAAGTTTTAAATTAAATCAAACCCGCCCAGGTTGCCCGACTTCAAAGAGGCAGTTTAGCCTTTCCAGTCTTTTTCAGATTGCGAGAGCACGTAGGTTGCTACATCCTCGATTTGTTCGGGCTTCAACTTGGCGCCGAAAGCAGGCATAGCATTTTTGCCCTTAGTTACCTGAGTGGTAATAGCTTCGAGAGAATTCATACCGTACTTCTCAAGAGCTTCCTTTTTCAAGGTTTTCATGGCCATAACCACGTTGCCGCCACCGATGTGACAAGCAGCACAGTTCGAGCTAAAGATTTTAGCTCCGTTAGCGGCATCTCCTGCCAAAGCAGGGCGGCCAAAGCCGACGGTAAAAATTGCGATCGCTAACAGGGCGATCGATAAGAGTCTTTTCAACGCAGTTCTCCTCTAATGGACACGCAAATGGTGATTCTTTAGATATTTTACCTGTTAAAACAGGCGCGATCGCGCAGTCGTATCGCCTTCTTCCGAGTAATTTACCACTTTTTGGCAGTGGCAGTTCAACTCTCAAAATTCTCCACGCCCCAGCCCGGAGCTTTCTGAGCAGCCCGGATCACAAAAGCCGCTAAATTTTCAATCTCAGCCTGTGGCATCCAGCTTTCCGGCACTTGGCGGCACCAAAAAGTCTCCTCAGTACCGTCATAAGTCATCGGTTCTCTCAGATACGCCACCAGACTATTGATGTTGTTGCGGGGAGGCGTTGCCCCCTTGAGGTCAGCCAAAGACAGAGATATCGTCGGATCGGGCAAATTAGCTCCTCCGACGTGACAATTCAGGCAATTTTGCTCGAACAATACCTTGCCCGCAGACAAATCCTGAGCCGAAAACAAGCGAGTATGTCCCTCAGAGTCCAACTCCAGAGCCACAGGTTCGCTGGCTTGCAAATACCTATTCACGTAAGAATCGGCAGCAGCCAAAACAGGTTGAGGAGCCAACAGCACGAGCGGCAAAATAATTAACATCCCCAACAGAAAGCAGACAAAAGCACCACGACGCAGCATGAGGGACTACAACCTTTTGCGATAATCAATGAGCCGGAGGTAAATTTTAGATTTCAGATGTTAGAGCGAAAAACGACCAGCCAGCAATTCTTGCCGAACTTCAGCCCTCTCCCAATCCAACATCCAAAATCTAAAATCTAAAATCTAAAATCGATTAGCGAGCGCCTTTGCCACCAGCCCACTGCTTGGAGACAATTTTCGGCTGCAACAGAATGTGACCGGCAATCGCGTACAAATCGTCATCCGAGAGATTTCTCATCTCAGCGAAAATATCCGCACTCTTCATGCTGGGATGCAGTTCCGAAATTTCCTCAAACCCGTCATAAGTGGTGGGATTTTTCATAAAGTCCACCAGCGACTCAATATTATTCCGGGGCGGGTTGGCCAAAGCCAGAGTTTCCGGGCTCAAATTCACGTTCGGGTCAGTTTTTGTCATGCCGGCAGCGTGACATTGAGCGCAAGCCGAATTAAACAGGCGTTTGCCTTGCTGAACTTGTTTGAGGCTCAGCACTACCGGAGCACCCTTGTCATTCAAAGTCACAGTGCGAAGTTCAGGACTCAGTTCGACAGCCATCGCACTGCTGACAAATAACTGAAAGCTCAAGAATACAGCGGTCAGAGCAATGAAATATCTTTTAAGCATGGTTCTCCTTAAAAAAATCCGGCAAATTATTGAACGCTAAGAGATCGTACCTGGCAAACAGATGTCTGTTCAAAATTCCCTGATTCTGCAACAACTGGCGAAAGTTTGTGCAGCTATACCTTTAAAGGTAGAGGAATTTTGCGAGCTAATCTGCAATAAGTTTTGAGTCGCGCCTTTTTTCGAGAGTGGACATAATTGCCTTAACATCCTCCAAAGCCAAACGGGTTTGAGGGTGCTTGTAGGCAATTTCCAACTCATCGCACAAGCGGATCACGTCTTCAACAGGGACGTTGAAGTCCTCTGCTATTTCTGCGATGGACAGGTCTGCAAAACCCATAATTTTTAGGTCGCTGACAGGTCAAAATTGAGTTGACGGCTATTAACTGAAAGCCGGACAATTTTAGAAAGCGCTGTTAGCTTGTTCTGTTAGTTTGTTCTGAGATGTTGTTCGATCTATCGCAAGCTAACTAACCGCTAACTGCGACTAGGCATTTTTGCCCAGCCAAACTTCAGGGCCAATCAACTTCCGATCAATATCATCCCACTGCTGGGTCGTTATTACCAATAGGAAATGCGGGCGCGAGGTTTAAAACCCGGTGTCTGCGTGAACGTCTCGTTACCAAACTCAATATTTGTGGTAGAAGCCGGGTTTTGAGCAATTCCTCAGAAATTTCCCTCTGTGCCCCGCACTCACCAACAGACAATCATCCGGCGCAGCAGCTTAGGGAGAAAGTTTGAAAGCGTGAGTCTGTGGGGGCAAAGCGTGGTTGTCGCTGCCATTGAGGGCGGGGAATTCCGAGTCAGCAAAGAAAGGCTGGGGCTGGTGGAGGCTGATGAGCTGACCGAGAGTTTTCTTTAATTGAGTCCGGGGTACAATCAAGTCTACAAAACCGTGGGCGAAGGAGTATTCGGAAGTTTGATAATTTTCCGGCAGCTTTTCCCGCAGAGTTTGCTCGATTACCCGGCCGCCCGTAAAGGCGACAGTAGCTTTTGGCTCTGCAATTATAATGTCTCCCAGCATGGCAAAACTGGCGGTGACGCCGCCGGTGGTCGGGTGGGTCAAAATCGGGATGTAAAGCAGTCTCGCTTCCCGGTGGCGTTCCAGAGCCCCGGAAATTTTAGCCATTTGCATCAAGCTGAGCATTCCTTCTTGCATTCTTGCACCACCGGAAGCGCAGACAATGATTACGGACAAGCGTTCCCGCGTGGCGTGTTCGATGAGGCGAGTTAGCTTTTCTCCAACTACTGATCCCATGCTGCCGCCGATGAACTGAAATTCCATGACTCCGAGGGCGACTGGCAAATTTTCGAGTTTGCCGATGCCTGTTTCTACGGCGTCTAGGTGGCCTGTTTTTTCTTGAAATTCTCGGAGTCGATCGCTATATTTTTTGCGATCGCGAAATTTCAGGGGATCGGTGGCGTGCAGTCCTTCGTTAAGGGGCTCCCAGGTATTGGGATCGATCAACTGCTCGATGCGATCGTCACTGTAAACTCTGATATGATGCCCGCATTCCAAGCAAACCATTTGATTTGCTCGCAGGTCTTTGGTATAACTCAGGGCATCGCAAGCTTCGCATTTATTCCAAAGTCCGTCCGCAATTTCTCGTTCCGGCCGTTCTTGGGAGTTCGGTACTGATTTTCTTCGATTTGCAAACCAATCAAATAGAGACATTAAAACTTGGTAATTGTTAACTGTTGACTGTTGACTGTTGACTGTTGTTATTTGTTAGCTGCTATTTGTTATTTGTTATTTGTTATTTGTTATTTGTTAGCTGCTATTTGTTATTTGTTATTTGTTAGCTGCTATTTGTTAGCTGCCACCAATAACTAATAACTAATAACTAATAACTAATAACTAATAACTAATAACTAATAACTAATAACTAATAACTAATAACAACAGACTTCACTACTGACTATTGTCCTCTTCAACTGGACTGATGAGGAGCGATGCTGTTCGCTGGTGTTCTGGAAGAACTTGCAAGGCTGTAGCACTTCCAGCCCCCAAATAAGATGCTATGCCCAAGTCTACAATCCGGGCCGGGATTTCATGAGCAGCTAGGAGCTGCTGCATTAATTCCGCTTCCCAACGAAAGCTAGTAGTTGTAAGTGTAATCCAAGACACGGAACAATTTTACCAATTTTTGAGACAATATTATGTTAGATCGCACCTGACCACCTGCCGATCAGAAACTAAAATTCGGGAAAAACAACTGCAAGTAAGTAGATAAAATGGCTTCCCCCCACAGAGCAGTAATTGCTGCACCGAGAGCCAGAAAGGGGCCGAAAGGCATGGGTTGACGCCGATCGAGCAAGCCGAGGGCGATCGCCCCGCCACCGGCAAAAGCCCCGGTTAAACAAGCGATGAATCCCGCTAGCAGCAAGTATTTCCAGCCCAGCCAAGCTCCCATCAAGGCGGCCAATTTGGTATCTCCGGCCCCCATAGCATTCTGCCCCAGTCCGATCGTCCCGGCGAGTCCGATCGCGTCAAACAGCCACAACCCGACAACTGATCCGGCGATCCCATCGAGTACCAGATAGTGTATCGAGTCGATCGGACTAAATGTCGGCCACCAACCTTTCGCCACCTGGAAAACCAATCCGAGCACCAAACCCGATCGAGTTAAAGAATTAGGCAAAGTCATTGTATCGCAATCAATCAAAGACAAAGCCAACAGCCAGCTAAACAAAGCCCAAAAACCCAGAGTTTGCACTGTTACGCCAAACCGCCAGAAGATTAACAAAAACAGCAAACCCGTAGCTGCTTCCACCAGCGGATAGCGGGCCGAAATCCGACTGTGGCAGTGATTGCAGCGTCCCCGCAGCCACAGCCAACCGAAAACGGGTATATTTTCGTAAGTTCTGAGTTGATTTAAACATTTGGGACAGCGAGAAGGAGGGTTGATCACCGACAAACCCGCAGGCAACCGATAGACTACCACATTTAGAAAACTGCCAATAGCCGATCCGAGAATAAAGACGATCGCCGTGACAAGGCAATTAAATATAATTTCCATTAATTTGTCTGTTGACTGTTCATTGTTTGCTGTGGTTATGTGTCACTTGTTAGTTGTTAGTTTTTTAGAGCGTGTCCGGTCAGTTACCCATCATAAAAGGTGTTAATAGTCAACAATGCAAGTTTTCATAAAATCCTGAAAACTTAGGTATGCACTAGAAACCTATTTTATTGCGATCGTAGGAGCGGGCATAATATTAGTTACCAATGATTAATGACCAATTACCAATTAATACATTTGAGATTCAATTTCGTCAAAAGTAACAAAACGTTCACCGGGCAACAAAACGGGCTGCGAAGCAAAAATTACCTGACCTCGATCGCTTCCTTGACTGACAACTACACCGGCAGGACGCTGCATCTGCTCGGAATGCACTTTTAGATACATACCATAGGCGGATCGAGCAGCTCGGATCAAATCGGGAGCTAGCAAAGTGTGACTTTCGGAAGTTTCTATCGTCGGTTCTGGGTTTGGTTGGTATGGGTTCACTGGAAACTTATCATAATGGTATTAAGTCGAGCTATTGGTGTTGCCTCTAGAGCGATCGAACTTACCTTATTTTTTAAGAATAAACTTAGGTGGAAATTATTAATAGATTAACCTACAATCCTCCCTTAGCTGCGATCGAACTGCGACTGCGATCGCTCCTTTCCGCTCAACTTTACGCTGCTGCGTGGGTAGATCCGTCCCCCGCAACGCTAATGGGAGTTTTCGATCACCTGCGAACTCTGCGCTACATCCTCCACGACTACGTACCCCGGCCCGTGTCCGAATCTCCGCCCAACCCGGGCGAGGTGCGCTACCAGTGGCAAACAGGCACTTTGCTGTTCACGGATTTGGCAGGGTTTACCTCGCTGTTGGAAGCGAATGCGAGCCAGGGGCGCAAGGGAGCTGAAAGTCTGCTGGGCGTGATTAACGACTATTTTGCCTCGATGATTGAAATTGTCAGCAAATCGGGCGGGGATTTGCTGGAGTTTACCGGAGATGCGATGCTGGTGCAGTTTCTATCAGGGGTTTACCAAGAGGATACAGCCAGGGCGGTGCGGGCGGGTTTGCGGATGCAGCGGGCGATGGCTGAATTTGCCAATATTGAAACGGCGCGGGGTGTTTTGTCTTTGAGGATGCGGGTGGGTATCCACTGCGGCCGCTACATTAGTGCTGACATCGGTACCCCCCTGCGGATGGCTCACGTACTGCTGGGGCATTCAGTCCAGCAAGCCAAGCAAGCTGAGGGATCTGGAACTGTGGGGCGGGTGTGTGTGACTGAAACTGCTAGAGAGTCTTTGGGAGAGCAATTTCGTTTTGAAGTTGGGAAACCGGGTTATTTTCTGGTGGCGGACGATTTCACGGACGATCGACTCGGAGAGTATGATATCACTTTGACTGGGCGGCGGATGCCGAGTTCGGTATTGCTCGATCGCAGCGTTGCGGGCTTGGTAAAAGAAATCGGGGAAGCTGTGAATCGGCTTGAACCCCTTGCTAGTTATATTCCCAAAACTATCCTGAGACTGCTGGTAGAAAATGCTGACAGGCGCAAAATACCGCCGGATTTTCCCGAACCGACGGTGATGTTTGTCAACTTGATTGGTTTACCGGAGTCTGTGGACAAAGCTTCGCTGGAGGAAGAAGTCAATCTGGTAGGGGGTTTTTCTCGGGTGTTTGCGTCGATTGATGCTGTAGTGTCAGCTAAAGGAGGCGTGTTGCAAAAAGTAACGGCGCACTTGAATGGTTCGGATATGCTGATTTATTTTGGCGTGCCCGACGCTCACACGGATGACGCCAGCCGCGCGGCTAGTGCGGCAATTGCGATCCGAGATATGATTGCAGCTTGGCCTGCGGTAATTATCGGGGGTAAAGAAATAAAAGTAAGCTGTCAAATTGGGCTATCCCTGGGGCCGGTGTTTGCTGCTGAGGTTGGGGAACCGCGAGGGCGGAGGGAGTTTAATATCCTCGGCGATACGGTAAATACGGCTGCTCGGTTGATGAGCAAGGCGGGGGAAAACCAAATTTTGATTGCTGAAAGGGTGTGTGAGTCGATCGAGCTAAACTTCATTTGCGAGGCTTTGGGAGCTGTTTCTCTGAAGGGGAAATCTGCTCTGACTCCGATTTTTGCTTTGCAAGGCGCAAAAGGGGAGAAGGGAAAAGCGGGCGTTTAAATAACTTGGCTGGACAATAGTTGTACAGGTTTTATGCTTCACAAATGCAATTACAGCACAACCGCTTTGCACTCTGACTCCTAAATGTTTTTTTATAATTTTTTACGATACATCACAATAAAAACCGCCACTTTGTCAGATCAGTTCCGGTTGCATCTGAATGATTTAACCGCAGAGAACGCAGAGAACGCAGAGGGAGATCGGAGAGAGATGAATAATTCCGATGAAGGACGGAATTAATATCACTCGCATAGACTAAACTCCGATCGATACTTCACCGTTCCGCTGCAATCCTCCAAAGCTCCACTTTCTAACTCCAAAACCATAAAAGCTTCATCGGGCACATCATATTCACATTTCAAGCTCTTTTTGCTAGCAGGAATAAACCCAAAACGCGGATAAAAATCTGGATGACCAAGCACAACCACTGCCTGAAATCCCGATCGCCCGCACTCTTTTAAACCTTCCCGAATCAGCAGTGTTCCTATACCTTGTCGCTGATAGTGGGGTAGAACAGCGACTGGCGCCAACCCCAGAATCGACAAATTCCTAGAACATTTTCCTTCAACGACAACCGAACTGAAGAAAATGTGTCCCACAACGCGATCGGATTGTACCGCAACGAAGGAAAATGTAGATGCAATTCCCCGCAATCGCTCGACTAAGTTAGCCTCATTTTCTCGCCCGAATGCCTCAATATTAATGTTGCGAACAGCTTCTACATCTTCGGGATTTTCTGTACGGATATCCATAGCTTAGATTAATGATTTTTTGCCACTCTGGCAGACGAATTACTACAGAAACTCTTTCTATCTTTCGCGCCCGATATTAATCAAATTATAGCGCCCCTGAAGCCTTTTTCCTCTTTTTTAGTTATATATTTTTGGCAACCAATTACACAACTACTGGCAGATGATTGCCAAATCGTCGGCAAAGTCGATCGCTTCCAATAGACAAGATTGATTCAATCGCTTTCACTCGCTTCAATTATCTGCGTTTATCTGTGTTTCTCTGCCTTAAATCTGCGGTTGCTCTATCGACGAAGACTTATGCAATGCAAGTCTAATCTTCATCCGATACCCCGAACGGCTTAACAGTCATTGTTGCGGTACAAGCTGACCGGAAGACAATCGCTTAATGCCCTCCATCGCTTTAGTTTCTCCGGCTTTATCCCCGCCCTCGCGGGCAATTTTCAAAGCTCCCTCGTAGGATTCGAGAGCTTGAGGATATTGACCGAGACTTTCATGAATTGCGCCCATATTGTTGAGCAAGCGTCCGATACTTGTCTTGTCACCAATTGCTTCTAACATCGGTATTGCTTGCTGAAAATAGATCAGCGCTTGAGTATCTTTGCCGAGTTTGCGAGAGGTAAGTGCCATGTTGTTGAGGAGGCGGCCGACGCCAGCCCTGTCTCCGATTTCCCGGCGAATTGCTAAGGCTTGGTGATAAAATTCCATCGCCCTATTAAAGTCCCCGATGTTGTAGTAGACGCCGCCCATGTTATTGAGGGTACGGCCTAAATCGCGCCGATCGCCCGATGCCGTGCGAATCGTCCGCGCTTGCTGGTAAAATTCGATCGCCTTGGCGTAATCTGCCTGTTCTGCGTACACGGCCGCGATGTTGTGGAGGGATTCTCCAATTTCAATTTTGTCGTCAGTAGTTTTGGCAAGTTCCAAAGCTTCTTGGTGCAGTTTCATCGCTTCGGAAAAATTGTCCCCAATCCGGTTAACGAAACCGATGAGATTGAGAGTGCGCGCGATACGACGCCCTCCGCTGATTTCTCGGTGAATCACTAAAGCTTGCTGCAGAACTTCCAAAGCTTTGGGCCTCAAACCCATTTCGCCATAAACTTCCCCCATATTATTGAGGGTTTCTCCGATTCCGGCTTGGTCGCCGAGTTGCTTGCGGATTGCCAAAACTTGCTCAAAAGTCTCGATTGCTTCTCGAAACAAACCCTCGCGGTGCTGTTTTACTCCTGTTTCAAAAAGTTCGTCTGCTCGCGTTTTGGGGTCAGTTGCCTGGGCGCTATCGCGAGCGTTGGCCCGCCTCGCATTTATACTTGAGGCATAAGCCCCAGCGTCTGAAATTGCCAGCAAGCTGAGTGCGGGCGATAAGACAAGACTTATAGCTGCGATATAGCTAAAGTGGTAAGAGCGGCTGTTCACCGATCGAGTCCTCCAAGAGCCAAGTTATACCTATTAAGATAGAGCTCTTTGGGGTGTTCCTGCCGATTTTTTTTTCAGCCGCTAGGTTCCGATACCGCTTTCAAAAAAGAATGCAACTGTATGCCCGCGCTTCAAACCCATACACAGTCACTCATTCCCTATTCTTCAATCCAAAATCTCAAATCTCAAATCTCACACCGCATGGCTTGGTTTTTGTGGCGTTGCTGAACTATGGTATGATGAAGTTGTCCTCTGAGCGTCAAAAATAACACATATTTCCAAAAAAATATTATG
>NZ_JAUBQM010000199.1:0-1301 GCF_036701245.1 Microcoleus sp. Pol14D4 | reverse complement strand
GACGGAGCTTGCGAGCGAACCCAGCTCACTCGCCGACCTTGGCAATACCGCAACGCAGTTGCGGTGAGCAGTTACGGAGTTGATAATCACTGACTCAACCTCTTTCATCAGACATAATTAGAGAGCGTTACCAAACGTGATGGTGATACGTACAAATGTGCTATACTGTACTACAAGGCTAGCTTAAGTTTTAGATCGGGAGAGAATATGAGTAGATTTGAAGGTGATTGCGCTGGAAAAAATATAATCACTTACGGTTCTAGAGCAGGGAAAGAATACTCTCCCCATGACATTGGACAATATTTAAAGCAATTTAAGCTTAATGATGCTCTTAGGCTTATTGGAGAATTATCCTATGAAATATTTAAGTCAGGTAAAGGATTACACACTATCAAAGATCTACCAGTTTTTGATGGTGTTCTAGCTTATTTGTCCATGCGATTAATCGAAAGCTCTAACGATTATCGCAATAAAGATATGACTATAGATGATTTACTGAAAGCTATTGATATGTATTTGGGGCTTCCCGACCCATTTCAAGAGGACAGCGATAATCTACAAGGTTTTCTCATAAGATTCGGAGCTTCTCAATTGGACTATGATCGTGAAGCTCGTCACCTCCTTCCAAGAACTCTGATCATTTACGAAAATTTATGGACTAAAAGTGGAAATTGCAATCAAGTTGATATAGCCAACGCGATTAAGAGCTTTTCTGGGTTAAATTTACAGGAAATATTAGTATTAAGCTGGGCTTTTTCGCATAGTGCCAAGAAGGGATTTTTGCGCCTATTTGAAGATGTAGATCAGTATCCTGATACCCTAAAATACTATTTTGATCTCAATAACCCACATTCCGCAGTTGCGATCGTAAAATCCAGTCTTTTTAAGAGATGAGAAATATTGAAGCGTCAAATATAAGAGTACAGGATCTTGACCACTGCGGCTGACGGGGTGACAACCCCGTCAAAGAGTAGATATAATCAAGGTTCTAGCCCTTATACCCAGAAGTGTTGAACGCTTATTGATAGGATTCTGAAAATAGACATACGAATCCTATAAAATGCTGATTTCAGCAATTGAAAACAAGTTCCTTAAACCAGTGAATATAGCTGATTTTCTCACACATAAAAGCCTGTAAATATCGTAACTTGTCTAAGAGTTTATTTCCAATAATATCAGGAACTTCAACTAACTGAAGCAACAAATAACAAATCAAACAGGCATAGATTTGTATCTTAATTCCCTTAGTATTTTTAGTAATTAGACGAGCCAGTTTTAAATGCATTTTTAAGAATTTCCAC
>NZ_JAUBQM010000036.1:0-60477 GCF_036701245.1 Microcoleus sp. Pol14D4 | reverse complement strand
CTTAACTGCTTATCAAGCTATTCAAAAAGCCCTCTCTCTTCATGGCTCCCTTTTTTCCCCTAGTTGAGCAATTACCACATAACTTGCAATCACTTCACAGAATTCCCTCTCGAGAATAGGTGTTTGCTGAACCAGTTTCTCCTGATCTAGACGAGATTTTGACTCTACCATTGTCGCTAAGTCAAAAAACTTGCCCTCATAGTCAAACTCCCCTTCTATGAAAGAAGTAATTGCGTTTAATCTTTGCATACCATCTATAATTTCAAAGACGGCATTTTTTTCTCTTTCAACTTCAGCTAGCAATATTATAGGTACTGGAAACCCTCTTAAAATAGAATCAATAAATGTTCTTTTTTCTTCAATCGCCCAAACAAGTTTTCTCTGATATCGTCTATTTACGTAAAAAAGGTTATTTATATAAAAATTGTAAATTCTCTGAATTGTTTCACTTCGGATTGACAGCTCTTTTTGAACATAAGACACGGTTTTTCGGGGGGATCGATTAGACATACTTTGAAAGATTTCCTAATTATTTATTTAATCGGTTTCATTTTAGCAAGAGAGGCGATCGCCAGCAACCCGACCACATCAATCGGATGCAATTCGTAAGCTCCTCAATTATATCATTTATGGTGGATGCTTCAACCAGAGGCGAACGAGCACTTACTTTGGAGGGCTGGTCTTGTCTTTGGGTCAGGAATGGTTCGTGCGCTCATTCGACCCTCCCCAACTGTACAATGAGCAGCAAGGTGGGTCATGCTAGCTTTCTCTATCTCTACGATAAAGGAAATTTGCGATCAGACTCCTTGTCGCTGTCCTACAATTTTATCAATGACTGCACTCATTAAAAATCCCTATCGTCCAGGGCTGGCACAGGCTGCACTGAATAATCAATCGCAAAGTCTACAGTTGCCTCCTCGTAAACCTGTTTCAAGACGTTAGATAGATTCGCCACAGGCTGTTGAGTTCCTGACTGCAAAGAAAACAAGAATTGGGGAATCGATTCTCGCACATTAAATGGGTAGAGTTCAGCTTCGAGACCGAGATTAGCCCGACTAACCAAAATCCGGTAGTCCGATGGCGTATGACAAATGTCATGGTTTGCAGTTTCGGGTTCAAGTTCAATAATTAGGAAGGCGATCAATTTTGAAAACCAGTAATATTATAGTTGCCTAAATAAACCTAAATCCTTTAGAGACAAAGAGGGTTAGTTAAATTTCTATATAGGACGGACGCAGAACATCTAAACCTCCCAAGATATTCTATACACCTTACTCCCTATGTAACGTCTTAACTATTTCTTTTTCTAAGCCCCGAGCGAGTTATTGTTTTTGGTGCGTTTGTCCATTTTTTTTGCTATAGTCCGATCGAGCAGACAATTATCAGGCCATCTACGCTATTTATGCCGTATATAACTATCCCTAAACAACTTAGGGAACCTTCCAGGGTCATCAAATCTCAACTTTTTTTACGGCCGAAACGCCTCGCTATTTTTGAAGCTTGTCTGATCGGGTTAATTTCAGGACTGGCTGGCGTTTTGCTCAAATCAGGAGTTGGATGGCTCGGCAGTTGGCGAGTTGCTACTTCGACAGTAATTCCAGCTTGGATATTACTGCCGGGCGTCGGTTTATTCGGCGGGTTGCTGACAGGTTTCTTGGTTGAGCGTTTTGCTCCCGAAACTGCAGGCAGCGGCATTCCTCACGTCAAAGCTGCTCTCGGCGGAGTCAATCTTTCCTTAGATTTGCGAGTAGCTGTAGCCAAACTTCTGACCACAATTTTAGCAGTTGGTTCCGGTTTAACTTTAGGAAGGCAAGGCCCGACTGTGCAAATAGGAGCATCTTTGGCCGGCTGGATAGGTCACTTGATGCCTACTTCTCCAGATTACCGCCGACAATTGATTGCTTGCGGTGCTGCTGCGGGATTGGCGGCTGGTTTCAATGCTCCCATTGCAGGAGTTTTGTTTGTAGTTGAAGAACTGCTGCACGACGTTTCGGGATTGACTTTAGGGACTGCAATTATCGCTTCATTTATCGGTGCAGTTGTCTCGCAGCTTTTGGGCGGCGATAGTTTAAGTTTGAACCTTCGCGCGTACCAAACCAGTTTTGATGCTCAGGAAATCCCGTTTTATATACTGTTAGGAGTTTTAGCGGGATTGCTGGGAGCTTTGTTCACCAAAGGGATTATTGCTAGCTTGCAATTTAACAGGCGATCGCTCAAATTAGCTTTGCCCGCGCGAGTGGCTCTAGCTGGTATCATCTGCGGTTCAGTAATAGCTCTCCTCCCAGAAACTTTCCGCAACAATACGGGTTTGCGAGAGTTTCTGCTGACCGGGGAAGCAAGCGGAATAACGAGTTTAATTGCTTTTATAGCTCATTTTTTCCTGACAATTATTTCCGCCGCTTCTGGAGCTCCGGGAGGATTGTTCTCCCCTTCCCTAGTTATGGGTTCTGCACTAGGTCACATGGTGGGCATTGTGCAGGCAGATTCCCTGGGCGTAGGTTTGCCGGTAACTTACGCTTTGGCGGGAATGGGAGCATTTTTTTGCGCGGTTACTAGAGCACCGATTACTGCGGTAGTAATTGTGTTTGAAATTACGGCGGATTTCAAATTAGTGCTGCCTTTGATGATCTGTTCTGTAGTTGCTTATTTAATGGCAGAAAAGGTAGAGAGTGGCTCGCTGTACACTCACCTTTTGGAGTTTAACGGCATTCAACTGACAAAAACAAAAGCTGCAAGCAATACTTTGAGCGACTTGTACGCAGATGACGTGATGCAGCGCCGAGTTGAAACTCTTTCGAGTTTGCTGACTTTCGATGAAGTGATGCAGGCTTTTTCGCGATCGCACCACCGAGGATTTCCAGTCGTTGAAGATGGCAAATTAGTCGGAATTGTCAGTCAAACCGATTTGGCAAATGCCCGCGAGCGCAATTTGTCCGGCAACTCGCTGCTCAAAGAATTTATGACTGTACAGCCGATCGCAGTCAAAGCAAGCGATACTTTAAGCGAGGTATTGTACAGGCTTAACAACTACAATATCAGCCGCTTACCAGTCGTAGAAGGTCGGCGTTTGGTGGGAATTATTACCCGCAGCGACATTATCCGAGTTGAATCCGATCGCCTCAGCGGAGAAACAACCCGGGGCCCGCATCCAGAACCTTCCTATGTTGTCTATCAAACCAGAGCTCCGCAAGTCGGAAACGGCCGCTTATTAGTGCCGCTTTCCAACCCCCAAACAGCACCCGCTTTGCTGCGGCTGGCGGCCGCGATCGCGCGCGATCGTAATTATGAATTAGAATGCCTGCAAATCATCTTAGTACCGCGCAACAGTTCCCCCTCAGAAACCACAGTGCGGACAACAAAAAGCCGCCGCCTGCTGCAACAAGCCGAACGAATTATTCGCAATTGGAACTTGCCTGTACACACCCAAATACGGGTAGCTCATGACGTACCTCACGCGATTTTAGAGACAATTAAGGAGCGACATATCGATTTAATTTTGATGGGATGGCAAGGCGAAACATCCACCACTGGACGCATTTTTGGTGATGTGGTCGATACCGTAATTAGGCAAGCCGGCTGCGAGGTTATTTTGGTTAAATGGAGCGAAAAAATATTAGCAAACCGCAAGAAAAATGAGTTTGCCACCGCTCTTAACGGGGGGAAATATGCGTCTATAGAATGCGACTTAAATCCCGAAAGAGTTGACGGCGCAGATCATCCCAAATTTGCGATATCCTCAGATTCATCAGCGACTCCAGAGACTGAACTTTCCCCGCCGAATTCAGACATTCCAGGGCCAGAATTGGGACTGCACACCCTGATGGGTTTGCACCGCTGGTTGGTTCCTATTCGGGGCGGTTACAAGCAAGCTGCAGCTTTGAGGCTGCTACCTGCTTTGGTGGCTGCAAGTGCTGTACCGGAGATTAAATTGTGTCAGGTTCACCAGCCTTCTGTTGCAGAACCAGATAGGGGGGAATTAAAGCAAGCAGCGGAGTTTATCAAGCGCAGGGTTAGCTGTTCGATAATAGCGACTTCGGTTTGCGCTAAATCGGTTTCGGATGCTTTAATTGATTTGGCTCAGAACGATCAGTGCGATGCGATCGTCCTGGGAGCTAGCCGGGAAGGGCTGCTGAAGCAGGTGATTCACGGGAACATTCCGGAATCTGTGGCGCGGGGGTGCGACTGTACAGTCATTTTAGTGCGATCGGCTTCTTAGCAAATTAATACTATTTTAGTCTTGTTTCCAGGCAGACCTCCTAAATAATTAGACTTTAAATAATTATGGCTTACAGCTAGATAGTTTTCCTAATCCGGAGGCGTTTTCCTGAATTCCCTTCAAATTTCATAAAAAACTATCCATGCCTTTTTCTGCTTCTGCTTCACAACAGCTAAATTCTCGCTTTCCTTTTATTTTTAACACTCAATTGCTTAGTAAGTGATGTATAATAATGCAAAGCAAAAAGCAGATTAATTCCAAAAAAAACCAAAGTTAAAACAAAGGTAAAAAAAGAGGTAAACGACAGCCGGGAAGTCATCGTAAACATAGCCAGAATGATGGAGCAAAGCCCAAAACCTGCAGCAAAAGAACTTAAAAGCAGCAACCGTACCCTAGACATAGTTTTATTGAAAAATTATCAGTAAAATACACTTTTGGCACCTAACGATGAGTGCCAAATGATAATTATTACTATATAGCGAAATTGCTCAGTTCCGCCAAGGACAAAACGACTGCTTTCCTCAAAAGGTTTGAATTCTACAAAAAAATACAGCCCGCGCTCTTGTAAACTCGTATTGCTCGACTTAATACCAATCAAAGGAATTCGCCAGCCCAAGCTGAGCATTCCACCTTTGGCTGTACAGCCAGCGCAGGTGCAATCCCGCTGACAGCAAACTATTAGTTTCCAAAACCGCGCTTTCCCTGGGGTTCCAAACATTGCCAAAATCCACAAACGGCGTCACCTGCAAAACTCCTTGTTTGTCGTCGGTGCGCTTGCATCGGATACCGCAACTCGCCTGAATAGAAAATCCCGCTATTATCGGCAAGCATTGCATCCTGACGGTAGCCCGGCAATGTGTCTGAGCCTCCTATACCGAATGGTTCGATCGCCAAAAGCTCTGCCTCAGCCAATTTCACATCACCGCCCCCAGCAGCGTCTCACGAGCCAACCACCGCACGTACTGCAATTGACCGCTGCCAAGTCAAAAATTGACTGTCTGAGCTGCTGCTGCTCACCTTAGCGCCCAATGCTGCCATTCCCAGAGTGAACTGCGATCGCCTCGCCAAGACATCTCTCCCCTTTGAGTAAAATCCTGAAACAGCCTCAGCACCGCAACCGGATTTCTATCCGGATTATCTGCTTCCGGCGACAGTGGAAAATCCTTTCGCAGCAAAGATGTATCGCTTTCTCGACTGCAGGTACCAATATTGATCGCGATTTCTTTTCTGGGATTTTGCACGATCGGCTCGCGGTAAATCAACTGCCAACTACTTCCCATCGATCGACTTTTATCGTACCCGGAATCTTAGCAATTCTGCAGGCTGTGCCAGTGGGGGAACAGCAGGTGGCAAAAGCGGTTCGCCTGAAGGCAAGGGCTTTGGTGTTGCGGGTTATGGGAGAGGAGCCGGATTTGGCAGCCGCGGGTTAGGAATCGGAAATTCGTGTCTATTTTCTCCTCGGTTCGGCAATTGAGGGAGAGTTTCTGCAGGCTCACTTTGGGTCGATCGATCAAACTCCGGGATGCTATTTTCTTGCTCTTTACTGCCTCTATCTAATTCTGAACCCGAGTATAAATCACGAAGCCGATCGCGATCGTCTGCTGTTTCTTGATTTAGTTTTAATTGAGACAGTAAATTATCCTGTAAAATGGGCGCTTGCACCCCTGAGTCGGTAGCAACCATCGACTCGTTAACACTTAGAGCTGATAGCAGTGCGGGACAAATAGCTGCAATTGAAAAACCAAGTGCTAATGCCTTGAAAAACTTGATTTTACAAAAGCCTCTAGAAAATTGCACGGGCATGACAGGTTAGCAATATTTGATAGTTATTTACACTTACGATCGGGCGCGACCGACGCAATTGCAAGGAATAAAATTACTTTATCACTTTTTAAAGAGTTAATTTCTTAAATCAATATAAAGATAGTTGACAGCACTCCTGTTTTGTGTAATGACAAATTGCTCAAAAACTCTTACCTCCCAAGCTAGACTTCTTGCAAGAAATAAAATTACTTTATCACTTTTTAAAGAGTTAATTTCTTAAGTCAATATAAAGATAGTTGACATCACTTCTGTTTTGTGTAGTCAAAAATTACCAAAAAAACTCCGACCTCCCAAGCTAGCCCTGTAGGTCGGCGGAGCATTCTATCAAACCTGCGATCTGAGAAATAGGTAAATTTTGATAGAGATTACTACATTTTATTGAGCTGCGATCGCAATTCTTCCAACTCAGCGTCAATCACCGGGCTCGACTCCGAGCTACTAGCTGCTGCCGTTTTACCCGCAGCCGGCAATTGACCTTGAGACACAGAACCCCCGGTCAGTTGAGCTTTCATCTGAGCCAACTCGTCGTCAACATCACCACCGCTTTCGAGCAAGCGGAACTGTTCCTCTAAATTGCTGCTGCCGGCTGCCAATTCTGCCGAAGCCCCCGCGCGAGCTTCAATCTGCAAAACTTTTTCTTCCATGCGATCGAAAGCCGCCATTGAACTGCCTGTATTCAAGGTGCCAATGGTATTGTTGAGCTGTTCCTGAGCTTTAGCCGCCGATATCCTCGCTTTGAGCATATCCTTCTTAGTCTTAGCTTCAGAAATTTTGCTCTCCAAACCGATCAAGTTGCGCTTGAGACTTTCCACCTGAGCCGATTGCTGATCCAGACTGGCTTTCAGCGTAGCCGCCGTTTCAGCGTGAGACTTTTTGCGAACTAGCGCTTCCCGGGCCAAAGTCTCGTCTCCTTTTTGCAGGGCTAGCTGAGCGCGCTGCTGCCACTGGTTAGACTGAGATTCAGCTTGATTGTACTGAGTCTGGGTGCGCTTTTGAGTTGCGATCGCGCTGGCAACGGCCTGACGCAACTGCACCAAGTCTTCCTGCATATCCGTAACGGACTGTTCTAAAATCTTTTCCGGGTCTTCAGCTTTGTTGACCAGATCGTTAAGATTGGCTTTGACGACTCGGCTAATGCGGTCAAATAATCCCATAATGCTATTTTTCCTGGGTGAGGTGTACGAAGTAGGCGGAAAGCAGGCTTGATAGCCCTAGCCCGCAGTTGTGAAATTCACTCTTGTCAGATTTTTAGTGCGATTTAGTTTTTGGCAATTTTTGCAGACAGATAAATCCAGTTTAAAGCGATCGAGTAATGCGATGCAGGCAAGCTTATTCATGCACCTATCTATTGAGTTTAACGTCGATCCGGGAATTCCCCAACAGGCTTCGAGCCATCTCTAGCTAGGCTGTTGAGAAGTTTTTGCTCGTCCCGACTATTGTTCTGCTGCTTGGAGTTCAGGATGCGGGCGGCTCGCCCGACGGCAATTTGGGTGTATTGTTGCCCGGAAGCATTTGTGCTTTCATCGCCGCCAACTCGGTATCCACATCGTCGGCACCTTCGAGAGAGAGAAACTTCTTTTCTAAATCATTAGTTCCGAGTTCTGCGATTGCTTCGGAGCGAGCTTCTAGCTGCATGACTTTCTCTTCCATCCGTTCAAACGCGCTCAAAGCGCTGCCGGTACTCAGATTGCCCATCATTTCTTGCAGCCTTTCCGACGACGCGGCCGATCGAGCTCGGGCAATGTACATATCTTTTTTAGATTTTGCCTCGGAAATTTTACTTTCGAGCGCCCGCATATTTTCTTTAAGTTTAGTCACAACAGCGTTCTGTTGCCCGAGACTGGCTTTCATCGCCGTTGCCGTTTCTTGATAAGATTTTTTGCGCGTCAGAGCTTCCCGCGCCAAATTTTCCTCGCCTTTTTGCAAAGCTAGCTGCGCCCGCTGATGCCATTCTGCGGCTGTAGACTCAGCTTGGGAACACTGGCGTTCGGTGCGTTTTTGAGCTGCAATCGCTCCTGCGACAGCTTGTCTGAGCTGCACTAAGTCTTCCTGCATATCCATTACAGCCTGTTCCAGAATTTTTTCGGGGTCTTCTGCAGCCCCGACCAAACTGTTAATATTGGCTCGAATCACTCGCCATAGGCGATCGAATAATCCCATTTTGCCAGTCTCCCGATTTTATTAAATTTTAGATTTAGGACTGGGAATTGACAATTACAAAACCAATTTTGTGTTAGACAAAACATTCCTCATTGTCTAGCTTTGTCTAACAATTTAGTTAAAGTTTTTCACCCTTTACCTAATTTATGGCTGATAGTATTGTGGCTTCACCCCTTTTTCTTGGAGTTCTTTCGCCAAACGTTCTGCTGAGGCAGGATCGTTCAAAGCCCCCATTTGGATCTTGACACCCTTTGAGAAGTTCCGCACGTAGGCATCTGGAACTGCGGTTCTGGCTTGCTGCAGCGATTTTTCGCCTGTGTAATCGGTGACAACGTAATAAAAACCGTCAGCGGCCCGTGCAGGCCTTCCCAGCGGGGATGCGGCGGCTGGCGATGCGGCGGCCGGGGATGCTGTCGCCGGGGATGCGGCGGCAGGCTGGGCTGGGGAGGGTGTTGGAGGCAGTGTCGGCAGAGTCGGCACTGGCTGCGCGGCACTGGGGCTGGGAGTGGGAAGCAAAGCCGTACTCAGATTGCTGAGTCCTTGTTCCCTGCCTCTGGCCGGGTTGCCGTCTTCTGTAGGAATTGGCACAGCCCCGCTGGGACCCGGAGGCGCTGGCGGAGTTGGCGGGATTGATGCTTTTGGTGACGGGGAAGGAATCGGGCTGACTGTCGGCTGGACATTGCTGAGAGTGCTCAAATCTAGCTCGACAAATTCTTTGGATACCAGATTTGGAGCTTTCGGCAGTTCTTTGGTGCTGGTATCTGAGATGGAAGTAGAGGCGGGACTGTCGTTTGGAGAGGATGAGGTGCGATCGAGCAAACGATTCAGGCCGACCATCTTAACTAGATTTGACGGGTACATGACTGCATAGCCCAAAGCTGTGCACGACAGCAAAAACAGCAGCATCGAACTCAGTCCCAACGGAGTTAACAAACTGGCGGCTAAACTGCGTTCTACCGCAGGCTCAGCTTTTGACTCGTCCAAACTTTCGATCAGTTTTTCGCTTGATTCGAGATAATTGTTGGGTGCGAAAGCACTGCTAGATAATTTTGTGCCACCCCTGGTAGTTGCTAGCGGGGCATCGCCCTGAGTGCCGGCAAGGGATAGGGGCAGCGATAGCGGCTGCTGGGTTTCTTCCGCAGTCTCCGGCGCCAAATTTTGGGCTAGCTGTTGCTCGGTTGTGGCTGTTTGCTTGCCGGTACGAACTGAGGGCGACACCCACTGTTCGGCCCGCCGCCTGTGCCTTCTGTATGTTGTCAGTTCTGCTTCTAGGTTTACATCTAGACTCCCCAGGACTGCTTGCAAAGCAGGGTTGATTGGGGTTGAAGAGGATTGATGATTTGGGGATTCAACCGAAGAACGCTTACTCATTAGCAAAACTCCTACCGCCTCTGAATTAATTTTAATGTTTTGATTTTGACACTCCCGGGCCTAAAGGCGTGGGGATTCTTGCTTCGCAGGGATTCCAATGAATTTACCCTCGGCAAGCATCTTGACCGTATGCCCTACGGCTGCAAGCCCTCGGTTGAGAACTACTTGTGCGGCTGCAACATCTCTGTCGGTTGTATAGCCGCAATTGTGACACGAGTGAGTTGGTTGTGATAACTCTTTTTTGCTTGTTTGGTTAAGGCAATTGGGACAAATTTGGCTAGTCTTTTTAGCATCTAGTTTCTGGAAATACACACCGCGCTTAAAGCAAGTTTTCTCCAATATGTTGAAGAATTGCCCAAACCCAGCATCTAAGCAGTGCTTACCTAACATCCCCGTTTTCAGTTCGACCAGATTAAGGTCTTCGACAAACACCATACCCGCGTCATCACAGATTTGATGTGACAACTTGCGATGCCAGTCTTTTCGGCCGTTTGCCACGTATTCATGCAGCAAAGCGACTTTTTTTTGAGCCTTTTTCCAATTATTTGACCCGATTTTTTTTCTAGTAACGCGCTGTTGCAGCAATTTAAGCTTGCGTTCTGCGTCAGCAAAAAACCTCGTTCTTTTAATTAAAAGCCCGTTAGAAGTTGAAATCAAATTAGTCAACCCTATATCAATTCCTACGGGATTGCCGTGAGGAATGATATCGGGAATTGAGACATCCCATTGCAAAGTCAACATTATATACCAGCCACTAGACCGTCTAACGACGCGAGCCTGTTTGATGATTGCGCCCTGGGGGATGGGACGTGACTGACAAAATTTTATCGAGCCAATTACAGGCAATTTAAAGCGGTTGCCTTGATGGAAAGTTGTACCCAACTGTGGGAAACTCAAAGACCTCAAAGCACCCTGTTTTTTGAACCGAGGAAACCCGTGATTTTGCTCCCACATACTGACGAAAGCTTTTTCCAATCTCCGCAGCGTTTGTTGCAACACCTGAGCGTTGACTCGCTGCAATGCGGGGCTGGTCTTCCTGTATGCTGTTAAAGCCTTGCATTGACTTGAATATGTCGGTCTAGGCTCCTCAGCAGGAATAATATACTCGGAGCCAATGGAGCAAGAGTTGATCTGACATTTGCGTGAGTTGTACCAGTCTTTGCGTTCTCTTAGGGCATAGTTGTACACCTTGCGGCACTGTTCTAGCCAATCTTCAAAAACTGCTATTTGTGTCGCTGTGGGCTTCAACTTAAATTCAAACGTCAAATTAAACACTTGCTTCACCTCCTTGACTTAGCATACAGCAAGTCTACAAATCGTCTAAGAATTTCTTAGAACCAATTAAAATAGCCCGCTTATGGGCGAGGCTCTCACCCCAAAATTTTGGTAGATATAGAGAAGAAGCTTAAAAACTTGCCTATTTTATGATTAGCTACTTTTGGTGTCTATGCAACAGGGACCCGATCGCCTCCTGTCGATCGCCGGCAGCTATTTTTCATTTTCATTTGAAAACTTAATTGTTGCTGTTTTCCAGAGGCTGCTTAGCGACACTCTCAGCGAATTTTTGTATTCTAAGCTACCGCCTGTTTGTAACCTCTCATACTCTTCGGGCATTTGTACTTTTTCTTGATCCCTAACGGCTTTATAAACTTTTAACCTTTGTTTTTACCTATACAATGAGCAAGCACCGAGCTAATTGTTTCTATATATAACGAGATTATAAATAAATTATAAAATTTAATTATGCTTCGGGGATCGCTACAACCCAGACAGCATAAAGGTTGGGATGCTCTAAAACCTGCTAGCTCTACAAAGGAGAATTAGAGATGAAAATGATTTCCCTAAGAACTTTTATGCAAACCTCATTAACTTCACCTTTAACTTCAGCTTGTGGTCACTGCCGTCACTATACCCCTGAAGGCAGACGCGGGGGTGTTTGCGCTTTACTAGGCGGGCCGGTTCAAAGTCACTGGAAAGCTTGTGCTTTAGCAGTTTCGCCTTTTAGGTCATCTTGGGAAAACATAGAAGAAATTGGACTGTGGCAAGAACCCACTGTGACGCTGCAGGATGCCACCCTCACTCTTTCTGAGCGTCATGCCTGCCAGCTTACAGGCACAACGTTAACCGAAAAAACCGCAGCAGCAGTCTCGGTTTAGTTCGTCGGCTGCCCTGCTGCTCATACCATTTTCGATTTTCGATTTTCGATAGGGGAATCACCGATCATTATCATGGTTTGGATCTGGCAAAGCAGTTTCATTCTTTTTGGGAACTGGTATCAATACTGACACTTTTGGACGATCGGGTGCATTTGGCTTTACTAACTCATAAAAATCAGCAGTATCTACTTTAATATGAGCGCATAAAAAAACTGATTTTTCCATCCCGCTATGGCAGCCAAGGATATTGACTAAAATCAGGTTGCCGTTTTTCCAAAAAGGCTTGTTTGCCTTCGGCGCCTTCCTGCGTCATATAGTACAGCAAAGTGGCATTTCCCGCCAGTTCTTGCAAACCGGCTTGACCGTCGCAGTCGGCATTAAAGGCAGATTTCAAGCAGCGAATCGCGATCGGACTTTTTTCGAGAATTTCCGCAGCCCACTGAATCCCTTCTCTTTCTAGTTGTTCGACGGGCACGACGCAGTTGACTAAACCCATTTCTAGGGCTTGCTGTGCGCTGTACTGGCGACACAAAAACCAAATTTCTCTGGCTTTTTTCTGGCCGACAACTCTGGCGAGATAGCTAGCTCCGAAACCACCGTCGAAACTGCCGACTTTGGGACCGGTCTGTCCGAAAATAGCATTGTCAGCAGCGATCGTCAAGTCGCAAATTAAGTGGAGAACGTGACCCCCTCCAATTGCGTAGCCTGCAACTAAAGCAATTACTACTTTGGGCATAGAGCGAATCAACTTCTGCAAGTCGAGCACGTTCAAGCGGGGTATGCCACCTTCGTCTACATATCCCGCCGTACCCCGCACGCTTTGGTCGCCGCCGGCGCAAAAGGCGTATTTGCCGTCTGTATGAGGCCCCGCACCGGTGAACAGGACAACGCCGATTTTTGTGTCTTCGCGGGCATCAGTAAAGGCATCGCACAGTTCCAGCACGGTTTTGGGACGGAAAGCGTTCCGTTTGTGAGGTCGATTGATGGTAATTTTGGCGGTGCCGCCGCTTTTGTGATAGAGAATGTCTTCGTAGGTTTTGGCGGTTTGCCATTCAATTTGCATAATCAATCAATTTGAGATTTGAGATTGAGCTGGGTCAATCAAGGCAGCGACAAGTCGCTTTTAGATTTTAGAGGCATTCGGTTCAATGGGATACAAGGGTCGATCGACTCTTGCAAAAAAAATAAAGCGGGACTTAGGCAGAAACCAGGTTTTTGATCGAGATACGCCGTGCAGCGCTCTTGGTAGGGGTTAAACAACCCGGTTTTTGAGGGTAAGAGCGCCCAAGTCCCATCTCAAATGGAAACACCGTCAAATCCTCGAAATCCTCTCACTACTTTGTACTGCCCAAAAATTTGCGCTGGATTATTTGCGGAGTAAAATACTCAGCAAGTGCTTTGCTGCTTTGCCAAATACCGGATCGCGGGACTCGAATTCGCTGGGATCGAGTAAAGCTTGAACTTCGCCAAAAGCTTCTGAGTCGAGGGTCCCTTCTTTAGTAAATAAAGTGTCTAGGACTGCAATGTGTCTGGAGTCGAGGCCGAGCCGATTTGCGATCGACTGTAAGTACATTTGCTCCCGCATATCGATGTGCCCGTCGGCTGCTGACATTTCGTAGCCGGAACCGATAAGCAACAGTTTTTCTGATTCTGAGAACAAAGCTGTCAGGGTTAGCAATTCCGTGGGGTTGAAGTAAACCTGCTGTTTGGATACTCCTTTGACAAGGCGCTGAATTAGTTCTACCCGATCGCGGTCGCCGCTGGCAAAGGCTTTGAGAGTCTTTTGCAGCCGTTCTTCTTCTTCAACTGCGATCGTCCTGTCAATAATCATCACTCCGCGCAGGATGGAAATTAGAGCAGTCACAAACACTACCAAAGGAGTGATATCTTGTTCGCGCAGCTTTTGCCGGCTAATGCGGCACAACAGCTCAACAATTTCAGTGGTGATCGTCGTGGTGTCCATAATTAAAAATGACTTTCTATTAAGCTGTGATGTAACTTTCTTTCTCGATCTTAAGTTTTTCTGTTACGTAGGTATGACGTGAATTCTAAAACTGAGCCATTGTCTATTAGTGATACTACTTATTTTATTCACAAACACTGGATGACTAGGGCTGTGGAATTGGCGCAAGCAGCCGGTGATGCCGGTGAAGTACCCGTGGGTGCTGCCATTGTTGACGGTACTGGCAAATTGATTGCTGAAGCGCAAAATCGGCGAGAGCGAGACTGCGATCCGACTGCTCACGCTGAAATCTTGGCTTTGCGGGCGGCCGGCCAAGTTTTGCAAGACTGGCATCTGAACCAATGCACGCTGTATGTAACACTGGAACCTTGCCCGATGTGCGCTGGTGCGATCGTCCAAGCTCGGATTGGCCTGCTGGTATACGGAGCAGATGACCCGAAAACTGGCACGATTCGGACTGCGGCTAATATTCCCGATAGCGCGCATTCGTGTCACCGCTTAGAGGTGCTCGGCGGTATTATGGAGTCTGTTTGCCGCGATCAGTTGCTTTCTTGGTTTGAAGGGCGCCGGAAAAATTAACAGGTAAAATTTTTTACTTTCTTCGGGGCGAGGTTTAATCAAAATTGACCCTTTAGCTGAAATAATAGATCCGTAATTGCCCGATCGAGCTTTCCAGGCGGCCGACTACTTTGTATTGGTGCTGTCCGGTTGGCTGAGGTTTTATCTGTTAGAGATTATCTCTTGCGGGCGCGATCGCTCGATCGGTACAAGGCCAATAGCAAAACTGTCCCGACCCAAAAACTAAAGATTTGTCCAATCACTTACTTTAGACTTGAGATCTCGAGAGAGCAGCTTAATTGCTATGCCCCACACCGCCACGATCGCCGTTGAGTCCAGTAAATCATCTCTAGTGAAGCCAATGCCTGCCAAGGTAGCATCTAATACCTCTCGCGTTTCTCCTTGGTTAACCTCCTTGCTCTATCCGCTAGGTCACTATGTTGTCCTACCGTTTCATTTTGGCAAGATTGAGATAACCGGACAGGAGCACTTGCCGAAAGACGGGCCTGTCATCTTAGCCCCTACGCACCGCTCCCGGTGGGATGCCCTGATGATGCCCTATTCAACGGGACAGAAGGTGACTGGACGCGATTTGCGGTTTATGGTAACTGCTGATGAGGTCAAAGGACTGCAAGGTTGGTTCATCAGACATTTGGGGGGTTTTGCTGTGGATCTCAAGCATCCGGCAATTGGCAGTCTCCGTTATGGGGTGGAACTACTCCTCGACAGGGAAATGTTGGTGATTTTTCCCGAAGGCGGTATTTTTCAGGATGGCGAAGTTCATCCGATTAAGCCGGGATTGGCGCGTTTGGCAATGCAAGCAGAGTTGAGCAAACCGGGTTTGGGGGTGAAAATTGTACCGATGAGTATCCGCTATCGCCCGCGCATTCCTCAATGGGGTTCTCACGTAAAAATTGCGATCGGTGCTCCGATTTCCGTGGCGGATTATGCCAATGGTGGCGGTGGTAAAAAAGAAGCACGATTGTTGAGTGCCCAGCTCGAAATGGATCTTAAAAAGCTTGATGAAAGTTGAGAAGAAGGAAGTTCGGCAACGGATTCTGTAACGGATGTAACGGATATCTGGAAGAAGGAAGTTCGGCAACGGATTCTGTAACGGATGTTAGGAAGAAGGAAGAAGGAATTATGATATAATGTTGTATGGTGCTGTCGAGAGCTGTACCACTTGTTTTGTTTGGTTATATATGTATTAAAAGTCAGGATTAATGGGTTGTGCTTTGAACTTTAAGCCTGGTCAAATTGTTAGTTTAGAATGTGGAGATGCGTGCCTGCATTCCGAGGTAATCCAAGTGGTTGAGGCACGTCAAGTTTGTTGGGTGCGCCCTTTGATGTTAGTTGTATCGGCGTCGGGGAAGGATTTTTCGGCAGAATACACTTTATCCGATTTGCGAGATGGTGCTGATTTGCTTTGGCCGCTGAGCTTGTTTCGGGCGGCTTTAGATACTGAGGTAATTTCACTATTGACCGAGTTGCACTCTCTGGATGCTGAAAAAAAGGATGGTGCGATCGCATCTCGGCAACTTAGAGATTTTGTCGATCGAGTTTGGGAAGCTTTTCCCAGTGCTTTTCATTAAGTAGATATCTGGCGTTTTATCTATTAGTCCGCCAGGGGTTGAAAACCCCTGTCTAATAGCTAAAGTCCTGTTGCATAGGACTGATACCCTCTTGATTCTTCAGTCCGCGTAGGCGGACTTCGTTTGTCTAGAAGCGATTTCAATCGCCCAATTTTCTTTTCGCTTTTCGCAGACTCTTATACTAAAATACCGCGTGTGAAAGCTCTTCGGGGTTGAGATTATTGTGAATAACTTTACCGTCCCGGAACCAGACAACGCGGCGAGTTTGGCGCGCTACTTCGGGTTCGTGCGTTACCATAACAACAGTCATGCCGCTTTCGTTGAATTCGGTAAAAATATCCATTACTTCTTGAGTAGTTTTTGTATCCAATGCACCTGTAGGTTCATCAGCCAGCAACAACACGGGACGGTTGACAATAGCCCTGGCAATGGCTACCCGCTGCTGCTGTCCTCCTGATAGTTGATTCGGTCTGTTTTGCAGCCGACTTTCCAGGCCTACTTTTGTTAAAGCCTCTACTCCCCGTTCGCGTCTTTCTGCTGCGGGAATGCCTGCATAAACCATCGGTAACATGACATTTTCTAAGGCTGTCAATTGAGGCAACAGGTGAAATTGTTGGAATACAAAACCTAATTTTAAATTCCGAATTCCGGCTAATTCTGATTCGGGCATTTGGGCGACATCTACGCCGTCTAAGTAGTAACTGCCGCTCGTAGGTCGATCGAGACAGCCAATAATATTCATAGCTGTAGATTTGCCGGAACCAGACGCGCCCATAATCGAGCAATATTCTCCTTGTCTTACGGTCAAGCTGACGCCGTTTAAGGCGCGAACTTCCAGGTCGCCAATCCCGTAAACTTTTGTTACCTCTTCCAGACCGACAACAACGGGCTTTGAGAGGACTTGCGGGTCGAGGTCTTGGTATGTATCGGTTTGTAGTTCAGGCATTTTTTTTCTGTGCGATCGACACAACTAACTACTAACTTAACACTTCTTATCGGTTTTCGCGGGTGGAAGGGCGATCGTTTGGAGGTTAATTTCAGTATCAGGCGTCTTTGCAAATGCAGCGGATTGGAGTGAACCAATGTCGAAGAATAGAGATTGCTTCGCGATTTTAAACAAGTCGGACAAGTGGTAATTATGGGACTTGCACAAGGGTGGTGAGAAACCGGGTTTTTTCACGAAAATCATTCGCTACAGCGCGCAAAAATCATAAAAAACCCGGTTTCTTTGGTCTTGATGCGTAAACCCTAAATTAAACAATTTGTCGCTTAAATGCTCTCAGGATCGATGTTCAATTCGCGCAGCTTTGCTGCCAAACGTTCGGCCCTTTGAGATTCTTGTTCGGCCCTTTGAGATTCTTGCTCGGCCCTTTGAGATTCTTGTTCGGCTCTTTGAGCTTCTTGTTTGGCTCTTTGAGCTTCTTGTTGTGCACGCTGGCGGTTTAATTCCCCCTGTTCCTCCAATTCCGCATAGGAAAGAAACCTTTGTCCATCGGGTCGATATATTTCTAACCCTGCTTCGCCCAACTCAAATCGCACTCCCAATCTCGGACTTACCCAGCCCTCCATCGGCTCAATTATTTCTAAGTTTCCTTCAATTCTTTGCCAACCGCTCAAATCGTTGTTTTCGGGATCGTAAAGGTAATATTCATCGACTCCATAGCGATTGTAAAATGAAAGTTTTTTGTACATTTTGGTTTGTCTGTCGTTGTGAGAGCGAATCTCAAACGCAACCTGGGGAGCAATATTATCTTCGTTAAATTGCAGGTAGGAACGTCGATCGCCCTTTGGTCTACCAAATATTACCATGACATCCGGTGCTTGAGAAATGTCTGGTCTACCTTCAACTGGATACCACAGTAAATCGGCTGCTACAAACACGTTTGGGTCGTTTTTAAACAGCGATTCGCAACCTTCTTTGATTTTGACAATTAATTTGTATTGTATTGTGCTATCTGCCATTGGTTGACCGTCGCTGCATGGATAAATAATTTCTTCGATCGTGACTTGCATAGTGGTTGTCTCCGAGAACTATTTGATATTAATTATACTATTTTTGAACTAGCATAATTTGTGAATACTTTTTTTGTTTAGATTACAAATTCTCTAGTTCGGTCAACTTTTCCTATGAAAACAGGGAGAGTTGTGCACCTGGAGGATCATCTGATTGAGCGCATTCTCTGAGGATATGTAATGTTTCGGGGTCATCTTTCCACCCCCGTAGTAATTCTTGAAATGCTGCACGTCGCACATCCGAATTATGGTCAGATTGAGCGCATTCTTTGAGGATAGGTAATGTTTCGTGGTCATCTTTCCACCCCCGTACTAATTCTTGGACTGCTGCACGTCGCACATCCGAATTATGGTCAGATTGAGCACATTCTTTGAGGATAGGTAATGTTTCGGGGTCATTTTTCCACCCCCGTGCTAATTCTTGGACTGCTGCACGTCGCACAACCGAATTACGGTCTGATTGAGCCAGTTGTTTGAGCCAAGGTAAGGTTTTGGGGTCATCTTTCCACCCCCGTGCTAATTTTTGGACTGCTGCACGTCGCACAACCGAATTATGGCCTGATTGAGCCAGTTGTTTGAGCCAAGGTAAGGTTTTGGGGTCATCTTTCCACCCCCGTGCTAATTCTAGGACTGCTGAAGAGCGCACATCCCAATTATCATCTGATTGAGCCAGTTGTTTGAGCCAAGGTAAGGTTTTGGGGTCATCTTTCCACCCCCGTGCTAATTCTAGAACTGCTGAAGAGCGCACATCCCAATTATCGTCAGATTGAGCGCATTCTTTGAGGATATGTAATGTTTCGGGGTCATCTTTCCACCCCCGTGCTAATTCTTGGACTGCTACACGTCGCACATCCCATTTATGGTCAGATTGAGCGCGTTGTTTGAGCCAAGGTAAGGTTTCCGGGTCATCTTTCCACCCCCGTACTAATTCTTGGACTGCTGCACGTCGCACAGCCGAATTATGGTCAGATTGAGCGCGTTGTTTGAGCCAAGGTAAGGTTTCGGGGTCATCTTTCCACCCCCGTGCTAATTCTTGGACTGCTGCATATCCCACATCCCAATTATGGTCTGATTGAGTGCGTTGTTTGAGCCAAGGTAAGGTTTCCGGGTCATCTTTCCAAGTAAAGGCGATCGCACTTACTGCTTGAGTGCGAATTTCCTTCACTAGATGTGCCTTGTCTCCATCGGGCTTATAATGGTACTTGAAGTTGTACTTGGTTAACTCTTTTAAGCGTTTAAGCAATTGACTCTCCACCGAAGCAATCTCTTTTCTATCCCTCACCTCATTCACACACTTCGCCGCCAAAAACAGATGGTTGAACTTTTGGGCTACCCCATCCTGTTCCATCAAAAACTCAATCAATTTCCCTGTAAACTTTCCAGCAATCAATCCCGCAATCAAGCACAAAACTTCCTGCCAAGATTCATCATCCCAGTGCTTGCCAAAAACTTCGGTTTTCAACTCATCTAAACAAAGTTGGCGCGTTTTTTCAAATCGATATACAACCTCCGACGCACAGAAATATTCCAAAAAAGTTCGATGCACAAACCCATAAGTATCCGCACCCAAATAACATAAAATAAAGTTGCGAGTTCGCAGTTGATTAATTATCAACCTGGCCCGCTCTTTCGGTCGGTCGAAACCTTTATTATTTAGATATGCTGTCAGGGTATTCTCCAAATCTTCCGCACTAATAATATTGCCAGCCAACCCTTCAGGTGCTGCTTGCATTTCGTAAGCGACTCGACGCAGCATTTCTTGCTTATCTTTAGCATCAATTGTTTTCGGATCGAGCCTACTATCCTCTACTAAAGACCTTTCCACATCCCATTGATAAAGCAATACCCGCGAAGCATGATTGTAAAGTTCCGCCCTGTCTCTCGGCAATTCTTGCCCGCGATTTAAAATCGCCATAATCGTCAACAATAACGGATTACCCGCTAAATCTCGAATCGTTGATGAATACGCTAATGCTCTTTTCATGCGCTCACTAATCCGCGCTTTTTCCACAGTATCAGTAAAAGTTAATTCGTGCCAGCGGTGAACAAAATCCTGAATTTGTTCCGCATTCAAATCTTGGAGAATAAAGTGATGAAACCCTGCATCTTGCAAGCGTTGAGGTTTGTAACCAATAATCCGAGACGTGACAATCACTCGCACGCCGCGATACTCATTGGTAAACCGATGAATCGCCGTAATTACATCTTCTCGTTTTCCTGGATCGAAAATTTCATCTAACCCGTCGAACATCACCACAGCGTCGCCTGCTTTAAGCTGTTCCTGCAATTGATGCTGATTCAAGTGACAAATTGAACCCAGACTTTGATGGAAAAATTCGAGGAAATTCTTGCAATCTCCTGATTCCCCGTTGCGAAGGTAAGTCCGCAATTCTATTAGCAGCGGAATCGGCAGAGATGTCACGCTATTTAAGGGCGATCTCGCCCATTCTAATGCTAAATATTGTAACAGAATAGACTTGCCAGAACCCGGATCGCCTAAAATAACAATGTAGGGATACTTTTGCTTGTCATTGATAACATCTAACACGGATACGATCGGCTGAGAAAAATAACCGCGCCGATATTTCTCTAAATTTTCTAGATCGAGCGCGTCTAATTGATTGCTGTCTTGCAGCCGCCGTTGATGTTCTTTAGGAATTTCGTAAGCTTGGGGCAGAAATGATTCGTAAATCGATCGCACATCTTGGGAAATAAAGATTTGCCAAACTTTCAGTTTTTCCCGATAATCGTAGGTATTGGGATCGACGCTGCTTAAATTGAGATTGCTGTAACGCTCGCACAGAGCTTTTTGATATTGCCTCAAGTCAAAATCGGGGATAATTCCCGCCGTTTCTTGAGTATTTTTCTGAATGCTATCCAGATTTTGAGCATTCAAGATATCGCGCAAGTCTTTTGAGTCAGAGAGAATTTCTTGAGCTGCTTTGAGATACTGATTGGCGATGGTTTGCCACTTAAATCTTGCTGGTAAAGAAGTTAAATTTAGTTGAGTCCAGGTTTGTTCGAGAAGTTCTGCATCGAGAGATTTGCGATCGCTCTCAAAAGCCTTGCCCAAAATTTCCTTAACAGACTTGTTATTGATAAACTGTTTAACATCTTTAATATACCGCTTTCTTTGCTCTGGGGAAACTCCGCCAATTTTCAACTGCTGTTCCACCAACTCCAAAAACTTTTTGATTGCTTTGCCCGCTGCGACTTGTCGGGGGTCTTTTTCGCCAAATAAGACGTTTTTCAGGGAATCTTTAAAAAAATCTTTAGCAAAATCCTTCGCGCCGTCTTTGATCAAGTCTTCTAAGATGGGTTGAACGAGAATGCCCACTCCTTGCGTCACTCCCCAGATCACAAGCCAATCGATCATAAAGCTAGCCCGAAAATTAATTTATGTTTATAATATAGCAATTATCAAGGATTGATGAAATTCTCAAAAACTGTAGGGTAATCTCCCGTGATTGCCCCGATAGGTTAGGGTAGTATCAGTTTTCTATCGCTGCGCTGCGATTAGTCCCGATCCCGCCTGATTGTTGCCCCCTACTACCCCTTAAAAATCGGGAAGAGCATCAAAGTTGCGCTTTTTTACAGGGATTTACGGCAGTTCGACTCGGGTAGAAGGAGCGATCGACAATTAGGTCTTTCCTTCTTGGAAGCGCTCTCAAAAGAGTAAAATTTTAATATTTTTTTTGTCGATCACTTGTGCTATACTCTAATAATGGGAGTGTGGGCAATTTAATATTAACTCACAGATTTCTATTATTTAATAATACCTGGTAAAGGGCAAAAAGTAAAGTAGTTGACCCCAAAAAAAAACAAAAAATTTTTGAGATATCATTAAGAAAAGTAAACCGTAAAATTGGTAAGTTGGCGATAAAAAGGTACAGACAATTATGACATACGACTACGACTTGTTTGTGATAGGTGCGGGTTCCGGCGGATTGGCGAGTTCCAAGCGAGCAGCCTCCTACGGCGCAAAAGTGGCGATCGCCGAAAATGACTTAGTAGGCGGAACCTGCGTAATTCGCGGCTGTGTCCCCAAAAAACTCATGGTGTACGCCTCAACATTTTCGCACCTTTATGAAGATGCGGTGGGCTACGGTTGGAGTCCAGTAAAAAGCAGTTTCGACTGGGAAAAACTCGTCACCACCGTAGACGCTGAAGTGCGGCGGCTGAGCAAACTGCACATCAGCTTCCTCGAAAAAGCCGGAGTCGAATTAATCTCAGGATACGCCAAATTTATTGACCCCCATACCGTCGAAGTTGGTGACAAAAAATTTACCGCAGCTAAAATCTTAATTGCAGTCGGCGGAGAAGCGCAAAGAGTCCCAATTGTCGGCATTGAACACGCGATTACCTCTCGCGAAATCTTCCTACTAAAAGAGCAGCCAAAACGGTTGGCAATTTGGGGAGGAGGCTACATCGGCGTAGAATTTGCTTGCATTATGAACGGATTGGGAAGCGAAGTAACTCAAATCATCCGCCGTGACTTAATTTTGAACGAGTTTGACACAGAAATTCGCACCAACGTGCAAGAAGGAATGATTAAGCACGGAATAAACATTTTGACAGAAAGCTCGATCAACCACATTGAGAAAACCCCAGAAGGCTTAAAGTTAACTCTGTCGGGAACATCCGAAGGAACGCTAATAGTAGACGCGCTGTTGTGCGCTACCGGGCGTCAGCCTAATTTAGAAAAATTGGGTTTAGAAAATGCGGGAGTAGAAACAGATAAAGGTGCGATCGCAGTTACCAAAGACAGCCGCACCAGTCAGCCGCACATCTTTGCAGTAGGAGACTGCACGAACAGGATTAATTTAACACCAGTTGCGATCGCCGAAGGACGCGCTTTTGCAGATACTGAGTTTGGCCACAATCCCAGAGCAATCACTCACGAAAATGTGCCGTCGGCGGTATTTTCCCAGCCGGAAGCTGCTACAGTCGGCTTAAACGAAGTCCAGGCTAGAGCAAAGTTCCCCGACTCAATTAAGTGCTACACAGCCAAGTTTAGGCCAATGTTTCACGCTTTGACAGGTGCAGACGAGAAAACTTTTGTCAAGTTAATTGTTGAGACTAATACTGACAGAGTTTTGGGCGTGCACATGGTTGGGAAAGACGCCGGCGAGATTATTCAAGGAATGGCGATCGCTGTTAATATGGGAGCTACGAAGAAAGACTTCGATGCGACTATTGGCATTCACCCATCAACTGCTGAAGAGTTTGTTACTTTGCGGTAAAGCCCGCGAAGCCGCCAGGGGTTTAAACCCCTGGCTAATAGCTAAACTCGCTTAAAACCGACTGAATATCATCTTTTTGATGTTTTGTATAGCAGATCAATGAGTAATTCAACCCAACAAAACAAAATTTTAGCATTCTATCTCGGTCAGCAGCCTGATTCACAAGGTCGGGCGATAGAGCATATTTGGTCGTGGGATTACCAGAAGCTGGAATCTGTGCACAATTACATTCAATGGCTGTTTCCGCTGAGGGAAAAGAGTCGCTTTAATTCTACTGCTCCGACTTTAAATGATGAGGTGATTCAAGCTTTTAGAACAACTGAAGAGTTGAGAAATCGCTTACTCCATTCGTTCAAAGTCATGCTGGCGTTTTACGGGTTGGAATGCCGGGCAGGGGAAAACGCAGAAATTGTAATTGCCAAATCCGCCGAATATTTCTCAAGAAAAAGAGAGTGGATTGAAAAATTTAATCACAATTACTTGCGGCTGACTAGGATTCTTACAAGTTTGACCGAGTTAGGATTAAAAAATTACGCTTTAGCTCTTTTCAAGTGTTTAGATGAGATTTATAATGAAGAGAAAGAAAGTATTGGTTTAGAAACTTATACTTATTGGAAAAAAGCTGTAAATAGTTAGAATTTATATTGGCGACTTGCCGCCATAGCCAACCATACGCCCCACAAAAAAATTAAATTTTTGTTGAACGGGCCGGAGAACTTGTTCAGACCCACGACCCACAATCTGCTGTATGGGTTTTGGAAGAGGCCGGAAAGCCTGTTACTGACCTTGGTGCAGTTTTCCGCCCCAGACGGATTAATGCTCAAAATAATATTTTAAATAATTTGAACCTTTTTTAGAGCTGTCCTGTCTAAACACTCCAGATAACGAACTGGTGAGGGAGACTTCACAGGTGTTAGGTGTGCCAGCCAATGTTTTAACCGATGACTGTTCCGACTCCGACTTAGTTGCTGAGTGTCTAAAGGGCGATCGCACTTGCTTTCGCTACCTTTACCAACGCCACCAACACAAAGTCAGGTCAACCCTTTACCAACTCTGCGGCCCCTCGCTTCTTGACGATTTAGCACAAGAAGTATTTCTGCGAGTGTGGAAAGGATTACCCAAACTCAAGCACCAGGAAAACTTTTCTACTTGGCTTTATCGAATCACTTGGAATGTGGCTTCCGACCAAAGACAAGCATTTGCTAAACAGCATTCTTTTGACTCCAAACTCAAAAATCAAGAAACAATGGATCGGGTTATTGTCAAAGATAACACATCGGACTTGATGCAGTTGCACTATCAAGATTTAGTGCAGCGGGGACTGGAGCAATTGAGCTTTGAACACCGCAGCGTTTTGGTGCTGCACGACTTAGAAGACATCCCGCAAAAAGAAGTAGCCCAAATTTTGGGGCTGCCTGCGGGAACCGTGAAATCTCGCGTGTTTTATGCCCGAAATGCTGTGCGGCAATTTTTGCAAAAAGAAGGTGTCAGCGAGCTATGAATAACCCAAGCAGCGACCAAGAGTTAGTTAATTTCTTGAAGCAACATCGCCCCAATATTCCTGAAGCTGTACCAGACTTAGAGCAAAAAATTCTAGCAGCAATCGACAGTAATCAGGCGAGTGTTTTCCATGAAAGCCACCGCAAAAAGACGCGATTAAGTTCCTCAGCTAAGCCTGATGACAGGTTAAAAATCTCCTCGATTTCTAAGTGGGCTTTATCGTCTGCGATTACTGCTAGCCTGCTACTTTTTTGGTCGGGCTACCGTCCGTTTGAGACTGCACAAGTGTCCGATAAAGAAACAGCTCAGTTAGAAGCATTTTTAGTTACTAACTGGGAGGGTGTACTCCATGATTCTCCCCAAGAAAGTATGACCGATCGCTCACAAACAGACTGGTTGACTTTCAGCCCGGGTGCTGACAGTGAACCGCCAACAAATAAGTAATATCAAAGAGGCAATTTTCATGTCAATTCGTCGTATATCTGCCCTAGCCGTTTTAATGCTGACTCTCGGTAGCACAGCCGCAGCAATAGCAGTTCCTAATCCCCTAGAACCCCAAACACTTGCACAAAATCAGCGACCAAATCGACCTGCGGGCAAGGAAGGTGGGATGTTCGAGAAACTGAATTTAAGCGCAGACCAAAAGCAGCAAATGCAGGCAGTTCGCGATCGCTACAAAGACCAAGTTTCCCAGCGGATGCAAGCAGTCCGCCAAGCCAGACAAGAATTGGAAACGATGATGTCGGGTACGGCAAATGCTAGCGAAATACGCGAAAAACACCGTCAAATAGTCGGATTGAGACAGCAGTTGGAAGAGGTGCAGTTTGAAAGTACACTTGCAATGCGAGAAGTCCTCACTGCCGAACAGCGCAGCCAATTAGCTCAACTGATGCAGCAGCGCCGACAAACGGCTAGAAACAGGATGCAAAACGGTCAAAAACCGCAGTAGTTGACGAGGATTTTTGAGTGAACCGCAGGGTGTTTACGCCCTCTGCGATTAATTAGTTCAAGCTCCCAGATTGGGAGCTTGAACTTTTTCAGGTAAGCTATAAATTGGAGTTTTAAGGCAGGAGCCAGAAGGAAACAGGAAGAAGAAAGAAGTCATAAGAAGTGTTTTTACAAATATGAGATGCTCTCCCAGATTCATTGAGTAAATCTAAAATCTAAAACCTAAAATCGAATGACCCCTCTAGCCGCGGCGAAACGTTAGCTTTCATCCTGGTTCCGTCGCCTAATGTAAAGGTGTGGGTTGAGATTTTCCCCTCCAGCATGATATCATCAGGCTGCTATATTTGGTTTGTTAATTTATACTGGCTTTTAATATAGAATTTACTAAATGAACTGCCGAGAAGGCAGAAACTACAGAGGTGAGAGAAATATCCAATTAGAAATTTATTGATATGAGTACAATTTTCTATTAAACCGGAGCTATTGAAATGAGATTGTTAAAACCCTGGCGTTTAGTTTTATTAAGTCTAGTTTTTGGAATGGCTGTAATTTTATCAAATTGCGGCACGCCCTCAAACACGGTTAGCAATAATTCTCCAACTCGGACAACTCCTGCTGCGGTTCCTGCTGGGGCTTTGGTTTACGGTGCGGGCGGGCAGCCGATCAATCTGGAACCGGGAAATATTACTGATGGCAATTCGGTGATTGTTATCGACCAAATTTACAATCGCTTGACTGATTTCAAACCGGGAACTGTGGAACTTGAGCCGAGTCTCGCTACTGAATGGTCAAGTTCTAAAGATGGTAAAAGTTGGACTTTTAAGCTGCGTTCCGGGGTAAAGTTTCACGACGGTACGGATTTTGATGCGGAATCTGTAAAGTTTAATGTGGAGCGCTGGTGGGATGCAAAAAATTCTAACGGTTATCGAGAATCTGGCAAAACTTATCCTATTTGGAAGAATTTTTTTGGTGGTTTCAAGGGAGATAAAAATTCCCTGGTAAAAGATGTGGCAGTTGTTGATCGGTCTACGATTAAGTTTGTTTTAAATCAACCTTTTGCTGCTTTTCCCTCGGCGATTGGGTCTGGTTATTTCGGGATAGCGAGTCCGGCGGCGGTGAAAAAAGCGGGTGCTAAATACGGCACTCCGGGGTCGGTCGCGGTGGGTACTGGGCCTTTTATGTTTAAGGAATGGCGATCGGGCGATCGCATTGTTTTAGAGAAAAATCCTAATTATTGGAAAACTGGGACGCCAAAAGTCAATCAATTGGTAATTCGTTTTGTTGACGATCCGGCGGCAAGATTGGCTCAATTGAGAGCTGGTCAACTTGATTTTAGTGTTGATTTAACGCCGGATCAATTGAAAGAGGTTCAAGCAGATACTAATTTAGAAGCTGTTGTGCGACCTTCTTTTAATGTCGGTTATTTAGCCTTAAATCCGAGTTACGAACCTTTGTCAAAACCAGAAGTCAGGCGGGCGATCGCCCAAACAATTAACAAGCCAGCAATAGTCCAAGCTTTCTGGGGAGAACTCGGAAAACATGATTCGCAATTTATCCCGCCTGCGCTGAATTGGGCAGCGTCTGATAAAGTTAAAGATTATGAATTTAACCCGCAGCAAGCTAAAGAAATGCTCGCGAAAGCCGGCTATCCGAACGGTTTTGATTTGGATTTGTGGTATATGCCCGTCAGCCGTCCCTATTTTCCCACGCCGAAGCCGATCGCTGAGGCTTTGGCGGCGGATTTGAGCGCGATCGGGATTCGGGTAAAATTGCTGACAAAGGATTGGTCTGCTTATTTAGCCGATCGGCTAAAACCTCCTGGGTTTCAAGCTTTTATGATGGGTTGGACTGGAGATTACGGCGATCCAGACAATTTTTATTATCCTCACTTCGGACCGGGTTCGACGGCGGATTTGGGAAATTGGAAAAATCCGAAAGTTCTGGAACTTTTGGATCGGGGGAGGGCCAGTGGCGATAAAGCAGCTAGGGCGAAAATTTATGCGGAAGTTAGCGAGATTTTGCACGAGGAAGCTGTGCGTTTGCCGATCGTACATTCGCAGCCGCTTTTAGGGAAACGCAAGAATATTCAAGGTTGGATTCCGAGCCCTTTGGGGTCGGAGTCTTTTGAGGAAGTGAGCAAAAATTGAGAGTTTAGATCGAGACACCTCTCCTGGGTTCTCATACTTTACATGAATTTACCTTAACAAACAGTATGGAGAGCAATCAACAACCTGCAAATCATCAGCCACAAATTATTTTGATTACCGGAAACATGGCTGCCGGAAAATCAAGTGTGGCCCAATCACTTGCCGAACGCTTGCCCAAAAGCGTCCACCTTCGCGGCGATATCTTTCGTCGCATGATTGTCAATGGACAGGCCCAAATGGCGTTAAATTTGTCAGCAGAGGCATATCAGCAGCTTCAACTGCGATATCACCTGGCAGCAATGGCAGCGCGACACTATCTCCAGGCTGGTTTTACGGTGGTTTATCAAGACATCATCATTGGTTCGGCACTGGCTGAGGTACTTGCCACTTTCCACGATGTGCCGTTGTCCGCGATCGTTCTGTGTCCGAAGGCAGAAGTTGTAGCGGCACGGGATGCAGCAAGATCGAAGACCGGATATGCCAACGAAACAATGGTTTATGCCTTCGATCGCATTCTCCGTACCGAAACTCCTCGCCTTGGCTACTGGCTGGATTCAACCCATCTAACGGTAGAAGAAACGGTCGATCGGATTTTGGCAAATTTGCAAGGTGAATGAGATCGACTGATGTTTCAATATATTCTTAAACGTTTGCTGGGACTATTGCCAGTCCTTTTCGGAATCACTCTGCTAGTATTTACTTTTTTGCATTTGATACCGGGAGACCCAGCTACAGTGCTTTTGGGAGAACGCGGAACTCCCGAACAGGTGGAAATTTTGAAAGCGAGATTAGGTTTAAATCAGCCTTTACCTTTGCAATATTTGGCTTTTTTATGGAGTTTGCTGCGCTTGGATTTGGGAAATAGCATTATTAGCGGTATTCCGATAATTGATGAAATTACAAGCCGCTGGCCTGCTACTTTTGAACTGTCTGTGGTGGCGATGTTGCTGGCACTTTTAATCGGAATTCCGGCGGGGATTTTGGCTGCTGTTCGGAAAAATAGCTGGCTGGACAATCTCGCGATGAGTGGTTCGTTAATTGGCGTATCTTTGCCCGTGTATTGGTTGGGATTGATGTTGATTTATTTGTTTGCTGTTTATCTGAAATGGCTGCCTCCAAGCGGGCGGATTAGTGTAGATTTGGGGTTTGGTTTTAAGTCGATTACGGGTGTTTATATTTTGGATTCTTTGCTGAGGTGGAATTTAGCGGCTTTGCGAGATGCGATCGCCCATTTAATCCTGCCAGCTTTGACTTTAGGAACTATTCCCCTGGCGATTATAGCTCGCATCACTCGTTCTGCGATGCTGGAAGTGCTTTCTCAAGACTACATCCGCACTGCGAGGGCTAAGGGATTACCGGAATATTGGGTGATTTTGAAACACGCTTTGAAAAATGCGTTTTTGCCGATCGTCACAACTATCGGTTTGCAGTTTGGCACTCTTTTAGGTGGCGCTATTTTGACTGAAACTATTTTCTCGTGGCCGGGAATTGGTTCTTGGATTTACACTGGTATTCTGACGCGGGATTACCCAATTGTCCAAGGAGGAGTAATTTTTGTGGCTGTGACTTTTGTACTGATTAATCTGGCGGTTGATATTTCCTATGCTTTTTTCGATCCGAGAATTCAGTACCGTTAATTAAAAGGAAATTAAACAAGAAATGCTTGTTTAACATCCGGACGCAGCAGGTAGTAAATGCTAGCCACTGCAAAACCCAGGGTTAAAAAATTAACGGCTGCACCTGCGCTGCCAAACATTTTAGCAATTTGCGCGAGGGTGGCGATGACATGGATAATTAATGTTCCCGTCCAAGCCCATTTTTTTAGTTGAAACAAACCCCATGTTAAGATTAAGGAAATAATTCCGATAATTAGAGCGATCGTCGCAAAAATTGCAATGAAGCCGCCGATTACAGTGCCAACTCTCGCCCCGCCGACAGCCGCACCGAGACCGCCAAAAATGCCAGCAAAAAGTAAGATGAACAAGCCGTCAAGGAGGCTGAATACGCCGCTAATTAGCTGCAAAATTGCCAGAACTGTAACGCTTTGAGGACGATTCATTATTTTGATTTTCCCTTTTTAACGAGTTTGAAAAATATTTTAACCTGTTGTGGACACCGTGCGGATATGTATTCAGGACTTAGGCACCGCTACCAGTGAAACCGGGTTTATGAGAATAAGTGTGTCCATACTCTGTCGTTACGAGCTTAGCACTGGCCGATCCCGTTGCGATCGCTAACACGAGTCTGCAATGACCTAGTGACGATCGATCGCCCCCTGCCATATCTGCCTTGGTTGCTGGTGAGAAGCACGATCCTAGATCCCAAAAACAATATTATCTGCTAAAATATATTTTTATTTGCCAGCAGCCAGGATCGATTTTGTTTAGAACCACCTCTTTTGGCTGAAAAAAACTTAACATTTTTTAATAAATTGCAAAGATTAGCTATAATTGTTTACAGGTGCTGGTTGGGGAACTTTTTTTAAATCACCCGATCGGATGAGTCTGAAAGACGATGCCAAGCATCAGCAAAAATTTTACCTTTAAGGTAATCCTGAGATTAAATTAGGTGAGTCGGTATGATCGTTAGCCCTAAAAAGGAAACTGCTCAGGTCAAGGTGGAAGATACTCAGACTGTAGACACCAAGGCCGCAGAGACTAAAATTGCAGATAACAAAACCGCCCAAAAGCAGTCTCCGAAGCAACCCGCGCGCAAACCGCAGCGGTGGGTAATTGGGTTGGTTGCAGCCGGGTTGCTAGCTGTACCGACCACTATATATGTAGCAAAAAGTCGATCGCAGCCGAAAGTAGATGCGATCGCCACTATGACAGTGCCGGTGGAAGCGCAAAACCTCACGGTACGGATCACGTCTAGCGGCACGGTGCAGCCCGTACAGCGGGTGAATCTCAGCCCCAAAGGTTCCGGCAGGATCGCAGAATTGTTTGTCGAACAGGGCGATAAAGTCGAAGCAGGACAGATTGTGGCGCGCATGGAAAGCCGCGATGTAGAAGCTCAACTAGCTCAAGCTAAAGCCCGCGAAGCCAGCGCTAGAGCCAAACTCGCCAAAATCGAAGCCGGGAATCGATCGGAAGACATCGCCAGCGCCCGAGCGCGTTTAGAGCAAGCCGAGGCCAGTCTGGCACAAGTCCAAGCCGGCAGCCGCGTGGAAGAAGTTGCAGGAGCCAGAGCCCGCTTGCAGCAAACTCAAGCAGGCTTGCAGCGACTGAGAGCCGGCAGCCGCGTTGAAGAAGTCAGCCAAGCACGAGCTCGTTTAGCCCAAGCTCAAGCTCGTTTAGCCGACGCTCAAACCGGCAGTGTCAAACAAGAAATTGCCCAAGCACAAACGCAAATTGACTCGAGCAAAGCTCAAGCCGAACTAACCGCTCAACGGGTGGAACGCAATCGACCGTTAGTGGAAGAAGGTGCTCTGGCTAAAGATAAACTGGATGAATTAATTAAAGAAAATCGTACAGCCCAAGCTAAATTAATAGAATCTCAAAGACGCCTGCAACAACTGCAAGAAAATCGGCTGTCGCAAATTCAGCAACTGCAAGCTGCTGTGCAAGTCGAGCAGCAAGCATTGAACCAATTGCAAAACGGCACGCGATCGGAAGAAATTGCTCAAGCCGAAGCAGAAGTTGCCGAAGCTAAAAGCAAATTAGCGCAGCTAGAAAACGGCAACCGTCCCGAAGAAATCGCCAAAGCCGAAGCAGCAGTTGCTGAAGCAAAAAGCCAATTGGCGGCACAAGAAAACGGTTCTCGCCCGGAAGAAATAGCTCAAGCTCAAGCTGAATTAGCCGAAGCTCAAGCTCAAGTCCGCTTTCAAGAAGTGCAGTTAGAAGATACGAAAGTTCGCGCTCCTTTTGCTGGAATTATTACCCAAAGATACGCCATCCAAGGAGCTTTTGTAACTCCCGCAACTTCGGCCTCGGAAGCTACTTCGGCAACTTCGACATCGATTGTCGCTCTCGCAAGAGATGTGGAAGTTTTGGCGAAAGTCCCGGAGGCTGATATCAGTCAAATTAAACCGGGTCAAGAAGTTGAAATAGTCGCCGATGCTTATCCAGATAAAGTGTTTAAAGGCCGCGTTAAGTTAATTGCGCCGGAAGCTGTTAAGGAACGGGATGTGACGCTATTTCAAGTGCGAGTTGCCATTGATACGGGCAAAGAGTCGCTGCAATCGGGGATGAATGTAGATTTGAGATTTGTCGGTCAAAAGCTGAGCAATGCTTTAGTTGTGCCGACGGTGGCAATTGTGACTAATAAAGGTCAAACAGGTGTGCTAGTTCCCGATGAGAAACAGCAGCCGAAGTTTAAGCCTGTTACGGTTGGTTCGACTATTGGCAACAAGATTCAGATTTTAGAGGGTGCAAAAGCGGGCGATCGCGTTTTTACCGAACTTCCTCAAGGTAAAAAACTAGAGGATATCATCAAGAATCAAAAGTAGTCATTTCAGTGCGCTCCTCTCCCTCGCGAGTCATTAGTAGGGTGTGCAATGCGCCCCTTACCCAATTACCAATTCCTTAATCTAAAATCTAAAATTCAAAATCGAATTATGGATATTGTTGAAAGCGTCAAAATGGCTGTCACAACTTTGATGGCAAACAAGCTTCGCAGCACCTTGACGATGTTAGGAATTATCATCGGCAATGCTTCGGTAATTTCTATGATAGGTATCGGCGAAGGAGCTCAAACATTTATCGAGGGACAAGTTAACTCTCTGGGATCAAACTTGCTATTTATTATTCCCGGAAGTCCTGAAGCGCAAACGCGCCCGGTGATTCCGCCCCAGACTTTAGTAGTGGAAGATGCAGAGGCGATCGCATCTCAAGTTCCTTCGGTCCAAGAAGTCGCACCAACTCTCAATGATAGTCAAATCGTTACTTACCGCAATAAAAATGTCTCATCTTCCATTGTCGGAACTACCCCAGAATTTCTGACAGTCAGAAGCTTTGATATGGGTCAAGGTCGTTTTTTAAGCAAATTAGATTTAGAAAGACAAGAAAATGTGGTTGCTTTAGGATCGGAAGCAGCCGAACAATTATTTGGCAATACACAACCAGTTGGTCAATACATTCGCATCAAAAACTCTACCTTTCAAGTGATTGGAGTCATGCAGGCAAAAGGTTCAAGTTTTGGTGACAATCAAGATATGAACGTCTATTTGCCACTGACGACAATGGCAAACCGGATCGTAGGTCGCTCATCTCCCTACGGTACAAAAGTAACATTTATTTCGGTTGCTATTAAAGATGAAAATATGATGCAAGCAGCCCAATTTCAAATAGAAAATCTGCTCAGATTGCGTCATAAAATTACTAAGGAAGATGATTTTACTGTCCGAAATCAGAAAGATTTGATGAAGACTTTGGGAAGTATTACTGGTGCTTTGACGTTGATGTTGGCTTTCGTGGCGGCAATTTCGCTATTTGTCGGCGGCATCGGGATTATGAATATTATGCTAGTTTCCGTTACCGAACGCACGAAGGAAATTGGATTGAGAAAGGCGATCGGAGCTTCTCAGCAAGATATCCTAATTCAGTTTATGATAGAGTCTGTGATTTTGTCGGCAGCAGGCGGTGCGATCGGCACTGGATTCGGCATCGGCGGCGTGCTTTTAGTCGCTGCTTTTACTCCCCTGCAAGCTAGTGTTTCCCTAGTGGCGATCGCACTTGCAGTCGGTGTTTCCGGCAGCATCGGCCTATTTTTCGGCATTGTACCCGCCAAACAAGCTGCTAAATTAGACCCGATTGTGGCATTGAGAAGTGCTTAATTAATTTGTTGACGGTTGACGGTTGACTGTTGACTGTTATAAAAATAACTCATAATTAATAACTCATAATTAATAACTAAGTATGAATTTTATTGAAAGCGTCAAAATGGCAGGTCAAACACTGCTAGCTAATAAAACTCGCAGCAGTTTAACAATGATCGGCATGATTGTCGGCAACGCCTCAGTAATTGCGATGATTGGAGTGGGACAAGGAGCTCAAAAATTTGTAGCAGGACAAGTTCAATCCCTCGGTACAAACGTATTGATAGTTAGACCCGGAGTTCCCAACGCTAGGCGAAGTTCTATCGCAAGTGCGCCTCAAACACTGATAGTAGAAGATGCTAAGGCGATCGCAACTCAAGTCCCCTCCGTTCAAGGCGTGTCAGCAGAACTTAACAGTTCAGAGATTGTTCGCTACAGCAACAAAAACGTTTCTGCTCTAATTTTTGGCACGATTCCAGAATTCATAGAAGTCAGAAGCTTTGAAATGGCAAAAGGGCGGTTTTTGACCGAAGTAGATGTTAAACAAAGTAACCAAGTTGTCGTTTTAGGTTCCGAATTAGCGGAAAAACTTTTTGGGAATATAAATCCCTTGGGCGAACAAGTGCGTATCCAAAATGTCAGCCTCAAAGTAATAGGAGTATTGGCACCTAAAGGCACATCTTTTGGTACGAATTACGATAACTCTGCCGCAGTGCCGATCGCCACAATGGCAAACCGCATTGTCGGGCGGAAATCTCCCTACGGTTTAGCTGTCACGTCGGTATTTATTTCTATTAAAGATGAGTTGCAAATGGACGCGGCTCAATTTCAGGTAGAAAACTTGCTGAGACTGCGGCACAAAGTTACTACCGAAGACGACTTTACAGTCAGAAATCAAAAAGATTTAATGGCAACAATGGGTGCGATTTCTGGGGCTCTGACACTGATGTTAACTGCTGTTGCCAGCATTTCCCTATTAGTCGGTGGCATTGGGATTATGAATATTATGCTGGTTTCCGTCAGCGAACGCACTCAGGAAATTGGACTCAGAAAAGCGATCGGCGCATCCCAACAAGATATCTTGTTTCAATTTATTGTCGAAGCTGTAATTTTGTCAGCTGCCGGAGGGATAGTCGGTACTTGCGTAGGTGTCGGCGGTATCTTGCTTGTAGGTAATTTCACGCCCTTGCAAGCTGGAATATCACCCGTGGCGATCGCCCTTGCTGTCAGTGTATCCGGTGCAGTCGGCCTCTTCTTCGGCGTTGTCCCTGCCCGCCAAGCCGCCAAACTCGACCCGATCGCAGCTTTGAGAAGTGCTTAATCAATATATACTTATTCAGTTACACAATCCGCGCCTTTTATGCTGGTAAAAATTATCTCTATCTAAATATTAAAAAAGTGTTTTTTTATAAACAATTAACAACATTGCAGTATCGAATGCAGTTTTAATCTCTGTATTTTTACGCAGATTCAAAGCGCAAAACTTTATAAAAAGCCCGTTAAATATTAAATAAAGCTTGGTTGTGGCGTTTACTTGTCAACCAGAAAGTTTAATACTATTAAATCAGGGGTAAACACACCGAAGCATCTACAGACGGTACAAACCTTTGCGCTTTAATCAAAATATCCAATAAATAAACATGGCATCCCTCACCCCTAGTTCTAACTTTGACTATCTTGAAGGAACCACCCAACCAGACAGATTGAACGCCTTAGATGGCAACGACATCATTTATGCCAACAGCGGAGACGACTATCTCGAAGGCGATGTCGGTAAAGACAAAATCTGCGGCGACCAAGGCAACGATACGATTGTTGGCGGTGCGGACAATGACATCCTCTGGGGAGGCAAAGGCAGCGACCTAATTGGTGGCGATTCCGGCAACGATATCATCTACGCGGGCGCAGGTAGCGATACCGTGAGCGGTGGCGCAGGCGATGATATATTTGCCATTGCTAAAGGCCTCGGCGGGCCAACTTTAGCCACAGCCGACTACATCGCCGACTTGGGCAACGGCAATGACAAAATTCGATTGCTAGACGGTCTCACCTTTGAAGATTTAAACATCCAGCAAGGCACCGGAGTCAACAGCAACAGCACCGTAATTCAAGACAAACTCACGGGCGAATATTTAGCAGTCTTGCCAGGAGTCAACAGCAACACAATCAACCGCGACCAATTCACAAATCAGCTATCGGGCAACCCTGTCACCGAGTGGAACGGAGTCCTGCTGAATGCAGTGCGGACGGCCAGCACCGCGCCTCCCCTCGCTTCCCGCAACATGGCAATGGTTCACGTAGCCATTTACGATGCTGTTAACTCGATCGGCAAAAAATACAGCCCTTACCTCGTGGAAATAGACCCACCCGCAGGTACATCAGCAGAAGCAGCCACCGCCGCAGCCGCCCACCGCGTCTTAGTCAACCTCTACCCAGCGCAAGCAGCCACATTTGACCAAGCATACGCATCGTCTCTAGCTAAAATTACCGACGGTAAAGCCAAACAAGACGGGATTGCCCTCGGACAGCAAGTTGCCGACCAAATTATCAGTTCGCGGAGTACAGACGGCATCACGAAAGTAGTGCAGTACACTCCCTCAACCGACCCCGGCAGTTGGGTGCCGACTCCCCCCGCTTTTGCAGCAGCGTTAGCGCCACAGTGGGTCGAAGTTACTCCCTTTGCGATGACTAGCGGTTCTCAGTTCCGCCCGTCGGGCCCGCCCACCCTTGACAGCGCCAAGTACGCAGAGGAGGTTAACTATATCAAAGAAATCGGCAAAAGTGACAGCCTCACGCGCACCCCAGACCAAACAGTCATCGCCAAATTCTGGGCTAATGGCGCTGGGACGTTTACGCCTCCGGGCCACTGGAACCAAATCGCCGAAGAAACAGCGACTCTCACTGGTCAATCCTTAGAAGATAACGCCCGCTTGTTCTCCCTGCTGAATATTGCTCTGGCCGATGCAGCTATTAGCTGCTGGGATGCCAAGTATGAGTACAACTTGTGGCGGCCCGTGACAGCTATCCGCCAAGCTGACACAGACAACAATCCCGCAACGACAGCCGACCCCCTGTGGACTCCGCTGCTAACTACTCCGCCGTTCCCTGAGTACACGTCGGGTCACAGTACCTTTAGCGGTGCGGCAGATACTGTTATGAGTTCTGTATTTGGTTCGGATTATGGCTTTGGAGATCGGGGAGACAGGAGTGTCAACACTTTGCGAACCTTTGAAAACTTCAGCGAAGCGGCCGATGAATCGGGCATGAGTCGCCTTTACGGAGGCATTCATTTCATGAGTGCTAACGTAAATGGTTTAAGTGTGGGTAGAAATGTGGGGAATTATGTTGTGCAGAATTTCTTAAAGGCTTAGGAAAGCTTTTTTGTGGGGTGGGGGCGGGTTTACGAGATTGCTGAGATGTTGCACCATTTTCAATAATCTTTTTATGAACAGGCAAGATGCCTGTTCCACAAGAAATAAACTCTTTGTGGAACAGGCATCTTGCCTGTTGCTAATTATTCCAGCAATTCTACAGTGCCGAGATACCCGTCTACTCGGACTTTTTGACCGTCTCGCAATCGAGTTGTAGCTTCAGCAATATTCATGACTGCGGGAATTTTGTACTCGCGAGCGATTATTGCTCCGTGAGATAGTTGGCCGCCAACTTCGGCGATAATTGCTGTTGCTCCTAATAGCAGCGGCGCCCAACCTGCATCGGTGTAAGGAACTACTGCGATCGCATTTTCTCCTAAATCTGTGCTCGCGGTGCGGCAAATCTTGACAAAGCCTTCGACACGGCCGATACTCGCGGGAATTCCCTGGATGATATTAGTTGCGGATTGGGTAAGTTCGATCGCCCTTTTCTGAGAATTTGGCAGCAAATTGCCGTAGACCACGGGGGGAATCGGGCGATCGCGATCGGCTAACAGGCGATCGCGCCTTTCCCTAATTGTATCCTTAAACGAAACACTGGCACCGCTGCGAATCCACTGCTGAATTTCCCCAAATTCCAGATAAAAAATATCTCCGCTTTCCTGAAACACCTGCATTGCCAATCCGCAAGCTTCAATCTCCAAAAAATTCCAGCGTAAATGAGCCAACAACCGCGCGTAAATTTCGCTAATTTCGTTTTTGACGATCGCTCTTTCCTGACATTTATCTAGTCGCCACTTCTGCCCCCAAGTCAATCCTAATTTCCCCTTTTCGACTAAATTAGTTTCGCCTTTTTGAGCCATGCTTATTAGCAGTTTTTGGTACACTTCCGGTTGTTCTCGCCAAGTAGGAACAGCGATATCCGTTCCCACCTCGCTCAAATATCCGTAAGTATCAAGCCACTTTTTAAATTCTGCTTGTAAAGCCGGACTTTCGGCAAATATATGTGCTAAATCTGCTACTGAAACAGTTTCGTCAGACTGCGAAACAGCAGCTTGTCGCAACTTCTGAGCCAACTGCTGTAAAGCTCGCACAGAAGCAATTTCAGGAGCGCTGTCATTAGCTAGCCATTCATCAGAAACGCGAAAAATGGCCTTGCGAATAGCCAGCCCGATCGGTCCTAATATATTGTAGTAAGTAATCGGTTTTAGCCACTCCTGAATTTGCTCGGCTTTCTCCAACAATTCCGACAAATATTGATAATTGGGCATTGGGCGTTGGGCATTGGGCATTAATATTGCTTCGCTCGAGCCTCTTCCTTCTTCCTGCTCCAGAATTTGCAGTGCAGGGAGAAAAACAGAAGTACGATCGACCTTAAATTCTGCATTCAGCGCCCTCTCCCGCTGTACCAAACGCCACAAACCAGGCAAAGAAGGCAAAATCTTCCCCAAAGGCGGCTTACCCATTTTTTGCCCTCTCAGCAAAAATTCCAAACCCTGCTCCGGCAATCCCATCATCCGAAAGATTTCGCCCAACAAAGTCGCATTAAAATAGGCGTGAGAACCGAGCAAAGTTGCCGTTTCATTAAAGTTTAAGCCACTGGCGCGATCGCCCAAAACCACCTTAAAAATCTCTCCCCAAACCCCGCAAGTCAGCGGCCGGTTAATCGACCAAGTTAGGGGACGAATTGCACCGGGAATCACTTCTGCTGCAATAGTTCGCGTCCAGAATGGCTGCAAATTAGTAATGGGGCGACTTTGCAAAATCCAAACTTTTTCACCGTCCCAACTCCACTCAATATCCTGCGGGATGCCGTGAAAAAATGCTTCAATTGCTTGGGCTTGTTTCGCTAATTCTGCTATAATCGATTTATCAATAATTGAATTATTTTTAAATTTACTTAAACTTTCTTCTAATGATTCCGGTCTACTAAAATCTATTTCCAAATGAATCGGAGTAACTTGTCCGCCGACAACAGATTCAGCCCCTCCCGGTAAAGCTTCAATAATAATCTGGGAACCGCCATCTAAAGGATTGCGGCTGAACATGACTCCCGCAATTTGGCTGTCAATGTAAGGCTGAATCAGTACAGCCATTTGAGTATCGGGCAATTGTCGCTGTCGGCGGTAAGCAACGGCTTCGGAAGTCCAATAAGACTGGCGACAGCGATTAATTGCATCGAGCAATTCTGATTTAGTTGAAACAGGCCCAATGGTTTGATATTGTCCAGCCGCTGAACTAATATCCCCGTCTTCTCCCGCAGCAGAAGAACGCACAATTATGCGATTTTGGATTTGGGATTTTAGATTTTGGATTAAAACATCAATACTTGACAAATGCTCGGCATTTTTCTTTTCCCCTCTTCCCTCTTTCTTCTTCCGTCGGACTTCTTCCTTCTTACTTCCATCCGTTACATCCGTTACATAATCCGTTGCCGAACTTCCTTCTTCCTTGGATAACAATATAAAACCAGCAGGTACGTTAAAACCTGCGCGTTTCAGTTGAGACAATTTAGCAGCTTTATCGCCGCATATTGCAGCATCTAACGAGTCATCAAGAGAAAACAATTGTTCGGATTTAGATAAAGCCATATCATCACCCTGGCTGAAATTAATTGCTGCTAACAACAAAGCTAATCCTGTTGCTGCTAAAAATTCGGGGATTGATTGTCGCCACACCCAAACCCAGATTGGCGTGCACAGACACCCGCAACGGGAAGCAAAGAGTCTCGCCCGATCGCCCTCACCCCACCACCGCTGTGCCAAACTCCACACCAGCAGCCCCCAAATGCCCGATGAAACAGCCACTGGCGGCGAAAATACCAAAAGACCCCAAACAGCGTTGGTCACGCCTCCACCTCTGGCGATCGCATATCTGCCGGCAACTAGCGGAATTAACAGCGCGATCGCGATCGCAGGTGCATCCGGGAAGCAAAATCGCCCTGCCAAAACCGGTACAATACCCCTGGCAATTTCCGCCAACACCGCAGCAATTCCCGCTAATTTCCCCCCGTGAATGAAAGCTGCCGACACGCCAACATTCCCCGTACCCAGTGCCCTCAAATCTCGGCGGGTAAAAACTCGCACCGCCCATCCCGTTAGCGGTAAAGCACCCAGGCTGAAACTAGCAGCCAACAGCAATGCTATTGTCCCCAACGGCATAAATTCAGCTCTCATATTTTCAACCTCTAACCATTATGCCGACAATTCTGTCACTTTTTCTGCCTTCAGATATATCAACAAAACGGCATTAGCACTTAAGATAATGTAAAAGTAGAGTAGATAAGGATTTGGCCTAATGATAGATATAAGCTTGACCGCTCCCATGGCAGTTCTTGTTACACCCATCAAGCGAGTAACGATCGATCTGCTGATGCAGCAGCCAGTGCCGGAATCAAGTGTCAGCTTGACCGCTCCAATAGCAGTTCTTGGTGTTGGCTTTGTTGCCGCAGTTACCATCGGCTCGATCGCCTGGTACAACTCCAAGCGCCCCCCCGGTTGGGAATCCAAAGAACGCCCTGATTTTGTCCCGAAAGTTGATAAAGACGATTTGATTGCTGATGTTTCTGATTCAAAGAAAAAATAGAACCAAGCTGTTTTAGATCGGAAAAAGCTTTGAGAGGAATAGAAATTACCCTTGCTTATATATCAGGTAGGGTGCGCCTCGGCGCGCCTTACGCTGCTATTATGTATAAAAACTTTGAGTGAATATTTTTAATTGACAGAAAGCACTAAGGTCAATAAATCGAGTTGTCATCCCGCCCTCGAACCCTTTATTGACCTTGATGCAATAGATCGTTGAGATACATTTAATTATAGAAAGTTAGACATTGACTACAGCTTTAGAGTTCTCAGGAGATTCAGCCTCTTTTGGAAGCCGGCATTTGAGACATCTCACCACATATTCGTAAATTTGACTGCTAAGGCGATCGCCCCGACGACCATTTCCAGTTTAATGTCATAAGTTTATTTTTTTGAGGTATGGACGCTCAATCTAAAGCAATCCGGTGACTTGAGGCTGTGACTTTTTTTCTACGCCTAATTATGTCCGCTTCAAAACCAACAGCGTAATATCATCAAACACTTTTTGAGTGCCGATATGTCGCCGTAAATCGTCAATCACCGCTTGCTTAATTTTCCCAGCCGACAAATGCCAGTTTTGGCTAATGACTTCACACATCGCTTCCACGCCATATTGTTTTGTCTTAATGTCTTTTGCTTCGGGAATACCATCGGTATATAGCACGATACCATCTCCTGAGTATAGCTCCATTGAAATATGACTGATGAACTCAGCAATGTCATCGTGGAGGGCGATAGGAAAAAAAAATTCCTCGCAAGCAACACCAATCTGTCGGGAGAGATCAGGGCAAAACTTCTGATATAGAAAGATTCAATAATATCCTGATGCCAATGAACATTCGCTTTTTTAATATAAACTCGATCGTTTGATAAAAAGCTTTCCAATCAGGTGGGAGCTATCTGTTATTTTATCTATCATTACAATGCTTCTTTAAGCATAAAAGTATTTAATTTAGGGTTTTTGCTAGGTCTGTAAAATAATCTTATTAAAGTTTAAGTTTTGTAATATAATTGTAATCGAATTTTTCTTGTATATTCAGCTAATTCACTGCAAACAAATGTTTTGTTTAGCACAGTTAATCGCTCGATGCCCTCACGAAACAAACAACCCAGTCAGTTTAATTTATGGTAAAATAGTTCATGTTAATCAATATGTTTGAGATTTATTCATGATTACAATTTACCAAAAACACTATCGGTAATCGCAGCCTAAATCCCAGAAAATGTCAAATATATTGCTCTGCCTCATAAAAAAACAGAAAAAGAGTTAATTTTTTGAGCATATAACAGCTCTACAAGCATTTATATACTTTGGTTAAATTATATTATATATTATTTATGTAGGGGCTAATTTCAGACAGCCCCTACATTATTTTAGGTTATGCTTGCTTATTTTTGCAGCGGATTGAGTTTCGTAACCGAGCTTTCCTTGGCATCTTCAGCACTATCTTTGAGGAAACCAGAAGCATCCTTAAACGCAGCGCCTACTTTCTCTAAAATATTGGCATCAGAATCGCTTTGTCCGTCTGGCGCTTCTAACACAGTTTTATCTCCGCCGCGTTCGGGGTCTAACTTGTCAGTTTCCATGGGTGCAGAACCCGGATAAAGCAGCTTTGAGGAATTAGATTCACCCGTAGTCGCAGCCATAAGACGATCGCCCAAGATCGACAAATCAGCCCGATTCTTTTGTGCTTGAGCAGGCGACTGATTTACTTTAGGATCGGTGGAGGTTTTATAATTCGTGTATCCATCACCGCCACCCTTGTGAGGATTATTCATTCCTCCAGCTTGAACGGGAGGATTGTCAGGCCGAGCACCTCGAACATCGCCCGCATTGCAAGCGGTGCTGGTAAACAGCAGCACACCTGCCATCAATACAGTCAAAAATTGAGTCAAAAATCTACCGTTACGCAGTTTTTTCAAAAAAGAAATTACAGTGTTCATTAAAAGTTTCCGATTTTTTACTACTACTTGTCAAGAGTAAAAGTAAACTCCCGATGCCTGCCTCTAACGGCGGTAATATTTTGCTGCGGGTTGCTATCTACTTTTTTATAACTTTAGGGGGATTTAATAAACTGCCGAGATTTTTCCAAAGCAAAGCATAATAGTAGGGTTCGCCAGTTCCAATAGTTGCTGGAATTGAAGAGCTTTTTTGTTTCTGACACACCCTACAAGCTCCTAATTAGGGAATTTTTCGACTTTCGCTTCAGCTTGCAAAGTTAGCAAACCAGCTTCCACATTTAGCTGCTGGATCCGCAGGGACATTCCCTCAAGTTCAAAATTTCGCAAGTTTAAAACTTCACCAGCTTTGTCAGCCAAAGCTTCAGTTAACTCCGGCGAAAATTCCTTGTTTTCGGGATACTCGACATCCTGAAGAGAAATTGCCCAACCGCCCGCTGCGATCTCAGGTTTTGCTGTGAAATAAATCTTTTCCGTGGAAGCAGTTTCCCGCACCAATACCTCAGCATTTAAAGCGATTTTTCCAGCCAGCAATTTGCACTCAATAGTTTTAACGTCTATTGTCTGCTGTTGTCCGTCAACAGTAACTTTTAAGTTTTTCAGTTTCCTGCTGATGTATTCGGAATTAAAAGCGCGGTTGATATCGCTTTCTGTTAAAACTGCGCGCGCCCCACCGAAGGCAGGCCCGTTCAGTTCAATTTTGCCAAACATAGCGGTTAGGGGATTGACTGCAATATCCTTGACGTGGATTTGCAATTCTTCCACGCGCAAATCTTGCTGCATTACCAATCCTTTGCCCTCAACGGCAACGGCCTCTACTTCTCCCTGGGCTAGCTGGGCAGGATCGGTGTTAACTGTGACAGACAAAGTTTCGGATTCGTCTAATTTGCTAGCAATAGCAATCTCTGCCACTTTGTCGATCGCCTGTTCCCCTAAACTTCTATTTTGTTGAAGCACGCTCAGAATTCCTAATAATATTGTTGTCAAAATAGTAGTTAATACCTAAGTCATTTACCGTCTTCCTCTCGGCAGGTTTCTCGTCTGAAAAAAACTCAGCCAAAGACAGAGGGTTTCCAGAAAATTCCTAAAATTAATCAGGTACTCTTCGGCGCACTCTACATTGACTCGGTTGCGAAGCGGTGAAAACTCAAAAACTCGGACTTTTGCCCAAAGTCTTTTCTAGAAGTTCGATCGCCCGCTACAATAAGTAAGAGCCGGCACCGCTTTTTGCAATGAATTCAGAATCAACTCTCGCTAGACTACAAGCTACACTTCCCGACGGAAAACTGCCTTCTAGCTACGGGGTATACTTCAAAAACACCCTAGTAGCCCTATGTCACGCCCTAGAAGACCACATTTTGCAAACCAGTGGCGGGGACAAGAGCGAACTCCAACCCTTAGTTTTGGTAACGTTTCAGCAAGGTAAATGGTATTTACAGGAAGCCGATCGCTACCTAGATATTGCTAATGCCTCTCGGCGCGTTGTCATCGGTGCAGTAGCCGACAGCGGTTTCGCTACCCACAAAACGGGTCAATTAGAAAATGTATCTTTAATAAATCTCGATGAGAGCGACCCCCTCATCCAAGAATGGAATTTAATCATCGTCGCCCCCACATACAAAGCAATGGTGCTTTGCCGCGAACTTTCAGCCGAGGAATACTTGCCCGAGGGCAAGCCAGAAGTCGATACAGAACGAAAGTTCTACGGTTTGTGGTCGTTTGACCAGTCTTTGGTGTCGGCCTCGGCAGAAATTTTTATAGAACAGACGCGACATTACAACTCCCCCCTAGCCGACAGTTTGCTGGAAATGTACCGCGAAATCCTGGCAACCAAAGGCCCGCCCTTGGCAGATATTAGTGGCGTGGTATCGCGGATAGTCACTTACCTGCAAAGTTCTCAGCAGCAAATGGTGGCAATTAACCGCCAAACCCGCGAATTGTGGGAATTAGAAGGTCAAGCTTTGCGCGTCAGCCGCAATTTGAACGCTAACAAACTTCAAGCTTTTCTGCGGATGGCCCAGCGCGTGGACGAACGCGATACCTCAAATCCTACAGCGTCTTTGCAGGTGGCGGCTTTGTCGGAAACTTTGGGTCAACTGCTGGATTTGCCGGCTTTGCAGTTGCGGAGGCTGCGGCTGGCTGGATTGCTGTTTCGAGTCGGCTTAATTTCGGCCCCGAATGAGGTGTTCGATCGCACTCCCGATGCTTTCGACCAAGCAACTTTATCATTTTGGCGCGATCGCAGTTTCATTGGTTCCCAACTGCTGCAAGCAATGCCGGAACTAGCACCTGTGGCGGAAATTGTCAAGCACCAACTCGAATATTGGGACGGCAGCGGCAGGCCAGAGGGTTTGCGAGCCGAAACCATACCCGTTGCTTCGCGGATTTTGGGGTTGGTCGCTGATTTTCAAGAATTGACTCAACCCCGTGGCGATCGTCCAGCTTTGAGTTTGAGCGAAGCTTTGGAACAGTGCCGCGAACTGTCGGGCACTCGCTTCGATCCGGCTTTGGTGGAAACACTCAGCAACGTCGTCAGGCTGGCAGAAATGGGTTTGATGCAGTTACCGAACCGCCCCAGCCAACTGCCTAACGTATGGCTGGAGGATTTGGGCGATCGAACGACCGCGACCGCTCCGGCATTATAAAATAACTGGATGGGTAATGGGCGATCGGTAATTGGTAATTGGGAACTTGTACACAGCTTGTGCTGAGCGCAGCCGAAGTGCCTAGCCGAAGTATTGGGCATTTAAAACTCAGCACAAAATCTTTTCCAACACTACAAAAAATCAGCCTGTGCTTGCTAAGCGCACCCTACCACTGGGAGTTGTAGCCACCGCCTGTCTGTGCGCTAATGACTAATGACGACAATGACTAATGACTAAAAACTAATGACTAATGACCTCGAAGCCATACGCAAAGGCAAAATTTTGATGTTGGCCGGCACTGATTTAGCCGGCAAAGACTTAGCGGGAGCCGATCTCGCAGGTGCTGACTTGTCTCAAGCCAACTTGAGTGGAGCTAATCTCGCCGGCGCTAACTTGCAGCGGGCCGTATTGCGAGCCAACCTCAGAGGTGCTGACTTGAGCGGCGCTGACTTGCGAGGCGCAGATTTTCGCAATGCCGATTTGCGGGGAGCTTCCTTCGCTAACGCTTTAGTCCGCGACGCAAGTTTTGGGGGTGCTTTTTTGACGGGGGCATCCATCGGCAATTTGGATTTGAGCGGTGTCGATTTTCGTGGCGCCGATTTGCGGGGCGCTGCTTTGGCTCGGGCAATTTTGCTTGGTGCCGATTTGAGCAATGCCAATTTGTCCGGCGCTGATTTGTCAGGAGCTGACTTGGAAGAAGCGATTCTGAATGGAGCCGTACTGCGCGGCGCTAACCTGACGGGAGCTAATTTGCTTTGCGCCATGATCGAACAAACCCTGTGGGATGGAGCGTTGCTCGATCGCGCCTGTCTCCAAGGCACCCCCCTGAGCCTTTAAATTTCAACAATGTTGTTTTGAAGACAGACAAAAAAACAAGATCTGCTTATAGAGTGAATAAGCACAAGCGATTTTTACATTTCTTAATATAGGGTTATAATGGCGACTGTAGATGAGCAAACGAATAAATGGTAGCAGCTTTGTTTAGCGGTACATCCTTTCAAGGTCAAAGTGGCGATCGCCTTGTTAGTAAAGTAGCAGGAGCTGCGATCGCAGCCTTATTCAAGCGTTCTGAAAAGGCCGAGGCCAACATCCGAGTCGAACCAGTAGCCAAACTCTTGCAGGGAAGCATCGACGGTTTCGACTTTGTTGGCAAAGGTATGTTGATGTACAACGGCCTCCGCATAGAAGTGATGGAACTCTACCTGCAAGCAGTCTCAATTGATTTTGGGGCGATTTTTGCAGGTCAAGTGAAATTGCGACAGCCTACCCAGGCAAATATGCGAGTAGTCTTAAGTCGATCGGATTTAACCACCTCATTCAATACACCTTTTGTAGTTGAAAAACTCCAGAAGCTGAAGTATCAAGAGCAATCTCTGCACTTTCAAAACACTGAAGTCAGCTTCGGAAGTGACAAATCAATTCGGCTTCAGTCCGAAATTACCGTAGGCGAGGCCAGCGAACCCGTCAAAATAGATATTACAGCTCAATTGCAAGTAGAAGACCGACGTAAAATCCAATTTGTCAGCGTTACTTACGGCGGTGACGGGCAAGCAGTAGACTTGGGTCAGGCTATAATTGCCCACGTAAATAACTTGCTAGACTTAGACAAATTTGCCTTAGAAGGCACTCAACTGCGAGTAGACCGCTGCCGAGTTCAGAACGACGAGCTAGTTTTCTACGGTTGGGCTGGTATCGAACAGTTCCCCAAAGGCAAGCGCTAAACCTCAGCAGGCTGAGGTTGGCGCAGCCATCTAATTCGGAAAAAGAGCATTTTCAGTTAGCAAACAACCCGCACCGGCGGGTTTTGCTTTAGGTTTTAGATGGGAAGAAAAATCTAAGATCTAAAATCTCGCATCTCAGTTCGATCGACTCAAAATCAGCACTGAGGTTGATTCGAGGGGCAAATTATTTTGATAGATTTAAATAATAAATTAAATCACCCCTGAAGAATAAAAATGCTCGGATTTTATTTATTTTGTATCTACGTCGCAGTCTTGTCCGTCTTTGCGGGGCCCAGCCACCGCCAGTCTGAGAAATGGTGGGTAGAAATTGTCACCGACTTGCCCCACTGTACCTACTATTTTGGCCCCTTTGACACCGACAAAGAAGCTTCCAGCAATACTCCAGGCTACATAGAAGACTTGGAAAGCGAGGGAGCCAAAAAAGTTAGCATCCGCATCAAACGGTGTCAGCCTTCGGCTCTCACCATTTGTGATGAATTCTCAGAAGGTGTCGCAGCTTAATAATTTTGATAGTCCAACCGGCAGAAACCGGGTTTTTTAACGCAAATACTCCATCTATTGCGAGGGGTATCGGTTAAACAACCCGGTTTCTGGGCGTCTAGAGAGTGTAAGTTCTGTTTGAGTTTTTCCTTAACTGAAGCCTCAACAATAATATTAAGCATCATGTTGTCTTAGTCCTTACCCTGCGGACTTTATATTTGTAGTGGTGGCTTAAATGTCGGTATCTTCTCAGCCAAAATGCAGATTTTAGCTAGCACTAACTGCCAAAAATAATCGGGGCTAAATCAGCACTGAGGACGAGCCGATAGCTCCTGTTGCCTTGATAAATTGAGATAGAACAGAAAAAACTACTTAAATCTTCCCAGAGGTAAATATGTTTGAAATATCTATGTTGGCTATGTTTTTCACGGCCTTTTGGGTGCTAGCTCAACCTGCTAGCAGCACTCGACGTGGCGAATGGTGGGTAGAAGTTGAGACTGATTCGCCAAAGCGTACCTATTACTTTGGTCCCTATGACAGCAGACAGGAAGCTTCTAACAGCTCGAACAGGTACATCCGAGACCTGGAGAACAAAGGAGCTAAAAAAATTAGCATTAACATCAAAGAAGGTAGCAAGCCTACTCAGCTAACAGCTAGCGAAGAGTCTTGATCGCGTTGGAAACTGCCAATTACGGGCGAATAAAATTTCAGTTCTTAACAGGGTTTTTTTAAAATGAGAGCGCGCTTGCATACAGTAGGGACACAAAAATGCTGTGTCCCTAGGAAATATGTCAGAAATGGTATTATTTGCGTCTGAGAAATGCACGTTTTTTCAAAGCAGCATTTGGTTGATATTGCTGCGGGGATTAAAAGTGCGATTTGCCTTGATTTTTTCATAGCATTCGCGTTCTACACTGCTCATTTCTTTCGGCGGCACGATCGCAATTTTTACTAACAAATCAGTCCGCTCGTCTTTCTTGGGTTTGGGCCATCCTTTGCCCCGCAACCGCAAAGACTGACCCGATCGCATCCCGGCTGGAAATTTTACAGTTATCATACCTTCAGGCGCCGGCACTTCAATTGAAGCTCCCAAAACCGCTTCGTCGGGAGTTATAGGCACTTCGCAGACCAAATTCTCTCCTTCAAACTGGAAGAAAGCATGAGGCAAGACTTCTAATTTTAGGTACAAATCTCCCTGTTGCTTGGTGTACGGGTCAACTTGACCTTTGCCTTTTACCCGAATTTTGCTGCCAGTTTTTACTCCTGCTGGAATCGAAACTTCGCCCGTGGCGACTCGCTTGGAAGTGCCGCGAAATGCTTCCCCCAAAGTCAGGGAAACCACCACCTCTGTGTCGAGAGAGCTTCCTGCGCTGCGGTTTTCATACCCCGCAAAATCTTCAAATCCGCCAAAACCGGTGGGCCCGCCGGCGCGGTAGTTGCTGTAATTCCACTTGGCGTTGCGGGCACTACTGGCATTGGTACCTGCGCGGCCGAGCAAGGCATTGATAAATTCGTCAAAACTGCCGTACTGGCTGAAGTCAACGCCGCCAAAGTCTACAGTCGTACCGCCCCCACCTGGCCATCCGCCTGGAGTGGTGGCAGCTTGCTTCCAGTATTGACCGTATTGATCGTATTTTTTGCGTTTTTCTGGGTCTGATAGCACTTCGTAAGCTTCGTTTACTTCTTTAAAACGAGCTTCGGCTTCTTTGTTCCCGGGGTTCATATCCGGGTGATATTTCCGGGCTAGTTTGCGGAAAGTTTTTTTAATTTCGTCAGAGCTGGCAGTTTTGTTGAGTCCCAAAATAGCGTAATAGTCTTTAAAATCTGTTGCAGCCATTAAGCAATCCCCTCTTTATTAGTTGTTATTTGTTAGTTGTTAGAAAGAATAAATCCCAAATTAGCCGCAGGATGGCGAATTAGTTTAATGCCAGGGGTAAAAGTACCTGCGGCATCTCATTCAAATTATAGGTTATCAAAGGTTTGGACTCTATCGAGTTCGGTTGTTGCTTGCGCGACGATCGCAATTTCCGCACCCCGCTGTGGTTTTAGATTTTATAGCATTCGGCTCTCTGGTGCTGAGGGCAGCCGGAGCAGCCGGGTCTAGAAATGCTTTTGGCATTCGACAACAAAAACAATGTTTCATCAATGAATGAACAACACCCTTACCCTATTGGCGGTTGCTACACCTTTGAACTTTTAGAGGGTAAGACTCTTGCCACCATAAATTTTTAGGAGTTGTGCGCCTTCGGGCTTTTGGGAGGAGGCGAGAGCTTTAGGGTGCATCCCGGTTGAAGCGAGCCCGGGAGAGCTGCTGCTGTTGCTGGCGCGAGTACCCGTCGGGTTGAGTGTTGCGGAAGAGCGAGCTTTTTTTGCTCTTTTGTTGCGGTGCGCGGTGCGATCGAACTTCTCTATAGGAGGTTTTACTCAATGCAAATCTTAGCAGGTTCTCAGCAGCAATTCCGGTCGAATCTGGTGTCTGAATTGTGACTGTATTATACCCTAAAGTGCGCCGTCATCCCACAAAATTTCGAGATATTTTTTCCTCACCCCAGACCAGTGCTGTAGAAGCTTATTTTTACAACCTCTGAATAGATTTTAATCAAACTAATATAGCATAATATCTCCGCTGTCTGTTAGCTACATCACACACTTCTATAAAACATTAAGATAAGATAATAGAGGGATCAGGTTTTAACGCCACGAGGGTGCTCACATTATGAATTATTTGCTAAGTTGGCCTTGCGGCTGCTGCGACGAGTGGAAAGATAGTTCCGAGAGTTGTGTTGTACTCAGAAACGGGCAGCGCATTTGTCAGTCGTGCTACGAGCGCAAATACAAGAATCAGAAGCTATTCTCCAGACGCAGGCGATCGGACATATCTGTATCACGGCAGACAGTAACAGAGACTGTCCCTTATTAATAATGCGCGAGCCTTTGAATGAAGCCAAGTATTTCGACAACCTCGCCTCAGCGGTGGGAATTAATAATCAACAAAAAAAAGAATGAATTTCGTCATCAGTCATCAGTCATCGGTCATTGGTGATCTGTCACTAATTTACTTATTTATCATCAGTCACTTGCTGAGAGGTAACAGATTTTAACTTAAAAAATTAATGACTGACGACTAATGACTAATGACTAATAACTAAATGATAGTTCCATCAGGAATTGTGGCATTTTTCAGGACTACGATAATGCCGCTGCGGATGTAAAAACCTTGGTTTTCGCGGTTTGCTTCTTCCACTCGGTCTTTATTAATTATTTGAACATTGCGGCCGATGCGGGCATTTTTATCCACAATCGCGCGGCGAATTGTAGTATCTGCACCGATACCGAGGGCGACGCCGCCGTTGTCCAAACTCGAATGCCGTTCGGCGTCAGGTTCGTAGAAGTCAGCACCCATGACTAGAGTGTCTTGAATCGTACATCCAGCTTCAATGCGCGATCGAACTCCCAACACAGAATGGTCGATCCGGCACTGCTTGAGAATGCAGCCTTCAGCAATAATCGATTCAGTGACGTGAGTATCTAAAAGCTTAGTCGGCGGCAAGAAACGCGGGCGAGTGTAAATCGGCGCATCTTCATCGTAGAAACTGAAAGGTGGCTGAGGCTGTTTTGTCAGCGCCAAGTTAGCATCGTAAAAAGCCTCAATGGTTCCGATATCCTCCCAGTAATCGTCAAACAAATAAGCTTGAACGTTGTGGTCTTTTGCATTATTCGGAATAATCTCTTTACCAAAATCAGTTTGGTTGGGAGATTCTTTCAGAAGTTTAATCAGAACTTCTTTTTTGAAGACGTAAATCCCCATCGAAGCAATGTAAGGACTTTCCTGAGCCTGCTGTGCTGTCAGTCCCAGTTTAGTAGTATCCACCTGCATTTGTTTGAGCGCATCGCCTTTTGGCTTTTCGCTGAAAGAAACAATGCGGCCGTTGTCGTCGATTTTCATCAAACCAAAATCCGAGGCCCGCTTCTCGTCCATTGGCAAAACCGAGAGGGTGATATCGGCGTTGGTTTCGCGGTGTCTCTGCACAAACTTCTGGTAGTCCATGCGGTAGAGGTGGTCGCCCGAAAGAATCAAATATTCGTCAACGTCCCACTCTTCTAGCAGCCACAGATATTGGCGAACTGCGTCCGCTGTCCCTTGAAACCAGTTGGGGTTTTCCTGAGTTTGCTGGGCGGCGAGCACCTCGGCAAATCCGTCGGTGAAGCCGGAAAAGTTGTAGGTGCGAGCGATGTGGCGGTTGAGGGATGCCGAGTTGAATTGCGTGAGGACGTAAATTTTGACTATTTCGGAGTTGATGCAGTTGCTGACAGGAATATCGATGAGGCGATATTTGCCTGCGAGGGGAACTGCGGGTTTGGCCCGCAGTTTGGTTAGGGGGTAAAGGCGGGTGCCTACACCGCCACCGAGGATGATGGCTAAGACTTTTTTCAAGGAACTTTCTCCCTAGGGTCGATTAACTCTCCAAGTACAGTGTCGGATGGTGAGGGCTTCTTGACAAGGGGGGAGAGCAAGGAAGTTTTGAGTTTTCACTTATGAGTGGAGTCGCTTACGCAGAAACCGGGTTGTTTAATCCAAATACTTCTTCACACCCTCAATAAGAGTTAAAAAACCCGGTTTATAAGAGTTGGAGTGCGTTCGGGACTGGAGTTTTGAGTTTTGAGTTTTAAGTTAAAATACCCATCAATCAATAATGGATATTTAACAAAGTTTTGAGTTGTGAGTTAAAATACCCCTCAGTAAATAACGGCAGTTTAAGGAAAGAATAAGGTTGGGGATTTTGGCTGTTAATAACAACTTTCTTAGGTAAATTGCTCGTTTTCGCAATTTCTCCCTCCAGGATGGCGCGCGCTGTTGTTCTTTTTCCAGGGTGGCCGGCACCGCCACGCCCAGTGAGGCTTTGTATGGGCCCAAAGTTCGCTCTGGTTATGCTTGAGTTTGATCCTGTTGTTTTTGCTGGCGTTCCTGTTATGTGAGTTTGTCTAACTCCACAGCACTCAGGAAGCGCAGGCCGGCGGGACTATAAATTTATAGGTAGAGTCAGTTTTCAATCTTAAATTGACTGCACATTTGTGTAATATTTTACAATTTGTCGATCGATCAAATGGGATTAAATGTCTATTCTCTACCAAAAGCTAGATCCCCTGGAAACCCCTGCTACGGTAGCCTAAGCCGTAAAAGCTAGAAAAAGTGTATGCAAATTCAAACGCCGGACTGGGTGAAAAACGCCGTATTCTACCAAATATTCCCCGATCGCTTCGCCAAAAGCAAACAGCCCCGCAAACGCCTGCTGCAAAACTTCATGTGGGAAGAATGGCACGACATCCCCACCCTCCAAGGCTACAAAGGTGGCGACTTGTGGGGCGTGATGGAACAGCTAGACTACTTGCAAGACTTAGGCATTAACGCAATTTACTTCACCCCCATATTTCAGTCGGCCAGCAATCACCGCTACCATACCCACGACTACTATCAAGTCGATCCGATGTTGGGCGGCAATCCAGCGTTTAAAGAACTTCTAGACGCCGCCCACGATCGCAACATCAAAATCGTCCTCGACGGCGTATTCAACCACGCCAGCCGCGGCTTTTTCTTCTTTCACGACATCCTCGAAAACGGCCCCCATTCTCCTTGGGTAGATTGGTTTAAAGTTGAAGGCTGGCCGCTATCTGCCTACGACGGCAATTTTCCTGCTAATTATGCCGGTTGGGATGGGAATCGAGCACTTCCTGAATTCAATCACGACAATCCAGAAGTGCGAGAATACATAATGGAAATCGCCGAATACTGGATTAAATTCGGCATCGATGGCTGGCGGCTGGACGTTCCTTTTGAAATTAAAACGCCGGGATTTTGGCAGGAATTTCGAGAACGAGTTAAAGCCATTAATCCCGAAGCTTACATTGTTGGCGAAGTTTGGGAAGATGCCAGAGAGTGGCTCGACGGCAGTCAATTTGACGGAGTAATGAATTATCTTTTTGCTGCCCCGACTATTGCTTTTGCAGCGGGCGATCGGGTAGATTTAGCTCAAATAGAAGGTCGTTCTTACCATCCCTATCCGCCGCTTTTTGCTAAAGAATACGGTGACAAAATTCAGCACGTTTTGGAACTGTACCCGTGGCCGATACAGCTAACTCAACTTAATTTGTTGGCAAGTCACGATACAGCTAGGTTGCTGTCAATTGCTGGGGGCGATAAAGCTAGCGTCGAACTCGCTACTTTGCTGCTGTTAACTTTTCCTGGGGCTCCCAGCATTTACTACGGCGATGAAGTTGGTTTACCCGGTGCTCTAGATCCCGATTCTCGTCGCGGTTTCCCCTTAAAAGCTCACTGGGAACTCGATGTTTTAGATTATCACAAGCAGTTGATAGCTTTGCGGCACAAATACGAAGCTCTCCGCACTGGAGCGTACCACATTCTGTTTGCTGAAGGAACAGTTTACGTTTTTGCCCGAATTTTGGGGGATGAGGAAATAGTTGTTGCTGTCAATGTCGCGACCGAAGAAGCTAATATTAGCTTTGAGGCAGCTAATTTAAAATCTCCTCACGAGAAATTGCTGTTCGGTAAAGGCGAGTTTGTTTGGAAAGGTGAAGGAGAAACTCGGCAGTTAGAATTGATGCTGCCGGCACGATCTGGCTTGATTTTAGGTTCGGATAATTAGTTTAAAATGTAGGATAATCTGCTCCCCGTAGACCTACATTTATAGCAGGAAGGTGCGCGCCAGACATTTATGGGTGTAAGGTGCGCACCAGGCATTTATCGGTGATTTGCCCCGCTTATTCTAAATTTATTAGAATTTATTATAGGCATCAGGTGCGCCTAGCGCACCCGAAATTTATCAGCGAAAACACAAGTTTTATTCTGCTGCAACCATTGCTGGTAGTAGCACCGAATCAATGATATGAATGACGCCGTTGTCGGCAAGAATATCTGAACTGAGAACTTTAGCATCATTCACTTTAATGCCGTCAGAAGTATCAATTCCCACCACAGAACCTTCCACTGTTTCAGCAGAACTTAACTCAAGTAAGTTCTCAGTTAGTACCTCTCCAAACAGAATGTGATAAGTCAGAATTTTCTTGAGCTTGGGTATGTCTTCCAACCAAGACGTAATAGTATTTGTAGGAATTTTGGCAAATGCCTCGTCAGTTGGTGCTAAGACGGTGTAGGGACCCGGACTTTGCAATAAATCTAACAAACCAGCGGCTTCAATAACAGTCACGAGTGTTTTGAAAGAGCCGGCATTAGTGGCAGTCTCGACAATATCTGGCATGATGTTTTTCAGGAGTGCAAATAGCAGAAAATGAATCAGAGGCGACAATCATTTTAGCAATTTACAAATAGCAGAAAATGAATCGGAGGGATGATGATTATTTTCTTCATTATAAGTTATTTGGATGGCCGGCCCTGATGGATCGGGGCGATCGACGTTTTTAGCTTATCCTTGGCTGGAATCCTCCCCCTTGCGGAAAAACTGCTTTAAAATCTCTCCGGGTTTTCTGTCCCAGGTGTCGAGATGTTCGTAAATTAAGCCGTCTTTATCCAGTTTATAAGTAGAGTAGCCGTTGAAGAAGATCCGAGCTTTCCACGGAACCCGCAGGACGCCGCGAACAGTCCAATTTGCCACAATAGTATCAGGCGCTGTCTGACTTACGCCGTGCAGGTCGAAGTTAATGTCGCTAAAGAATAGCTGCCCGTGAAATCGCAGAGTCCAAAAGATAATGCGATAGTTGATTTTTCCTTTAAATTTGTTAACAGGGTCTTGAAAATAAACATCTTTTGTGTAGATGTCGTAGGAGATGTCTTTCTCAAAAAGCGTCGGGAGATCCGCTTTCAGGGTGTCTACTGCTTTTTCTACCTGCATTTGATATTCGATCGCGCTCAAACTACCACCTTGTGACAGTATTAATTTATAACTTTAAATGAATAATCTCGATCGGCAGCGGGATGAGAAAAAAATTGATACTTCATCCAGCTCTAATCTTACTTCTAATTATATTGTCCGCGCCGGCCTTTCTGCTGGCCCGGACTTGCGACATCGAAACCTTGACACAGATTTGACAGAACACCCCCACTCCTCTGACATTCTCGTAGAAATCAACAGCGGCAAGCTGTTGATGGTAGATAGCCGTCGCCGGAACGGCCTAATTTTGATTAAACGTTTCCACGCGGAGTTTGCCGGGCCTGGGGCTGCCGTTGGGGGCGCTTTTGATCTTGACTCTCAACAGGCGATTCCCGTCGGGAATTTTTGTTTGGTTTGCCCTCAATCTCCCGAACAAATACAGAAAGCTTTTGGAATTCGGCGGCAGTGGGTGCGGTTAATGGAACAGTTAACGGCAAAGCCAGCAGCTTTGGAACGCGCACAAATGGTTTTAACTCAATTTGAACAATATTTGGATTCGGAAACGGTGGCACAAATTCCCGATGAAGCTTTGGCACTTTTAGTAGGCGTATTTCCCCAAACCATTCGGGCGGCGCGACAAGGAAAGGATGAGTTATAAATTGGTGTAGATACCTGATGCGACGATCGCGCTGCTACAAGCTCCACTCGGCATTCTGCAAAACGACTCGATAGCCATCTGGGTCTTCAAAGGTCACTCCATCTTTGTCCCAGTAGGGATTGTAGGACTTTACCGGCTCAAGTCCAATTGCTTTCATTCGCTCAACAGCCTGCTGCCATTCTTGTTGGTTAGGAAGGTAAAAGACGATAATATTGTCTTGAGTTGGAGCGCCACCTACAATATGTCCCCGTTGATGGATGAATTCAAAGTGGTGGCTTTCTCCTGGCATCCCAACCATTACTCCGTCAAAACCTTCATGGTTTTCAAAACTATCGAGGATTTGCAGCCCTAAACCCTCTGTGTAGAAATGAACAACTTGATCGAGGCAATCCGTTGGACGAGCAACTCGTAAAACCTTTCCTTGAAGCATATATATCTTCTCCAAAGTTATTTTTGTGTCAAGCAGAAACTGGATACCGAATATTATGACTTGTCAAAAATTTCTCCAATTCGATAGACGGTTCGCTGATTTTCATCGGGACTGCCCACCGTAATTCGCAAACCTCCCCCAGTATGCCGAATTAAAGTACCTCTCTCTTTTAGCTGCTGCATGATTTGTTTGTGTTCAGTTTCTGCTAAATTACGATCGCCGGCTTTCACCCGCAGGTAAACGAAGTTAGCCGCACTCGGCCAAACTTGTAATTTTTGATGCTGAGTTAGCGCTGCAATTAATTTTGTTCTTTCTGATATAGTTTTGGAAATGGTTGCTAGCAATAACTGCCGCTGCGCTAAGGCTAACTCGGCTGCAGTTTGCGAGAAACTGGGAAGGTTGTAGGGGAGGCGGATTTTTTCTAAGGCGGCTGCGAGTTCGGGATGGGCGATCGCATATCCGACTCTCATTGATGCCAATCGAAATGCTTTGGAAAATGTGCGTAAAATTATCCAATTCGGGTGTTGGTGCAATTGGTCGGCTAAAGTATTTTGGCTGAATTCAAAATAAGCTTCGTCAATTACTACTAATATCTCTTCTGGTAAAGTTGACAACCATTCTATTTCATCGCTTGTCAAAGCATTGGCTGTAGGGGAATTGGGATGAACGACAAAGACGGCGCGCACGGGGGGATTTTGATTTTGGGCGATCGCCCTTTTAGCAGCCTCGATATCGATTTCAAAATTCTCCTCTTTCCGCTGAACACTCACAACGGGAATGCCGAGGGTTTGGGCGATTATTCCATACATCGAGAAGGTGGGATTCGCCACCAAAATAGAGCCTTGTCCGCCTAAACAAGTAGCTATTAAGAGCGATCTAATTAGTTCGTCGGAACCGTTACCCACAGAAATATTGTCGGCTGTAATGGCGGTTTTTGGCAGTGTAACCCCCCCTAATCCCCCCTTAATCAGGGGGGCGACATTTAGGGATTCATTGACGTATTGGGCTATCGCCTCTTTGAGGGCTGCGTGTCCTCCGTCGGGATAGCGATTTGTCTCAATTAACTGCTGGTAAGTCCAAGCTAACTTTTTTTTTAATTCCTCTGGCAAGTCGTAGGGGCATTCGTTGGTATCGAGGCGATCGATCGCCCTTTCCGAGTGCGCTGGTTCTCCTGATGTGCCGCCCGGATGGGGAGTGTATGCGGTAAGTTCGGCTAAATCTTTTCGGATAAAGGGAAGCATGGTATAGTTTTAGACTTTTTATTTTAGATAATCTGCTTACAAGCATCTGAACTTAGCATAGAGCTTGTTCTATCTCGAAAGCAAGAGGAGAGGGGGGATTTAGTTTCTGTCGATCGATTGATGCGTCGGCGGCGACAAATTGATTATTTTGATAAAGTAACTGCTGATATTTGGAGACCGAGTATGAAAGTCAAGCCTTCCGATATATCTAAAAATACCGCTGCTACCCTGATAGCTTTGAGTTTGGCTGTTCTCCCTTCAGCTATGCCTGCCTCAGCTCAAACCGATTCAGCTCCGGCCCAGAACAATACTGGTTCTAATGGAGTCGTTCTCGACAGAACTCCTTTTCAAGAAAGCAAAAACGACAACAATCATTGGGGTGCTTTGGGTTTGTTGGGCATCCTCGGTTTGGCGAATCTGTTTCGCAAGGATGAACCCAAACGCTACCGCGATCCAATGGGCGAATAACTTTTTCAACGGCGACCCTCTTCGATGGCTCCGCTACCGCACAAGCCCAAAACAAAATCAACAGTGGTGGATTCAGAAACCGTATTTTTTACCGAAAGACTCGATTATTGCCTTTAATCAGAGCAAAAAATCCGGTTTCTTTGATTTTCTTTGATATTGATGATGGGCATTTGTGCCACAAAGTTTATTCAATCGCGCCACAAAGCAATCCCGCCCAATAAACCGCTCACATTTGGTACTATTTTAACCTGTGGCGGTAACTCAAAAGCAATTTTTTTAGTATTGCCGCCACCGATGTAAATGCGATCGCAGTTAAAGAGATTTTGCACAGACGTGAGCGCTTTTTCTAGACGGCGATTCCATCTTTTGGAACCGACTGTATCTAATGCCGATCGGCCTAGTTGCTGTTCGTAAGTTTCCCCTTTGCGGAACGGGTGATGTCCTAACTCTAGATTTGGCACCAAGATACCATCGACAAATAAGGCAGAACCAAAACCGGTGCCAAGGGTAATTACTAATTCTACCCCCGTCCCAGCAATTGCTCCCAATCCTTGAATATCCGCATCGTTAGCCACTCGCACAGGTTTTCCCAAGCGATCTTTGAGAGTAGTTTCTAAGTCAAAATCTATCCAAGACGGATCTAAATTCACTGCGGTTTTGATGACGCCTAGACGCACGACGCCTGGAAAACCGACGGATACTCTGTCAAATTCCCCTTGTCCGCTGGCTAAAGAGGCGATCGCCTCTAGTATCGGTTCCGGTTTCGGTGGTTGAGGCGTTTCTAAACGGCTGCGTTCCGTTTGGGGTGCGCCTTCATTGTCCAAAACCATAACTTTGATGCCACTTCCGCCAATGTCAACGGCTAAGGTGCGGGTCGATCTATCTTGTTCAGTCATTTTATTGTTAAGACTTGCAAGTTTGTCTAATTTTAATTTTTGAATGGGCAAAACTTTTGAATCGCTTCCCACATTTCCGCTAGGACATTTCCCAAAGAATGATCGTCTTCTAATTCGATTAATTGCACCCAGGGACGGTTAGCGGCAAAATTTCTGCTAGCTTGAACCGGTATTATTGTATCATGCTGACCGTGAAGGATTAACGTAGGGACTGACCGCATTAATTTTTCTTCAGGGTATTGAGCCATGTCTGCCAAAAACTGATAATTCAGTGGCAGATAACGCTGTTGGCCGTAGTGGTAAACGGGCAAATATTTCTCAGACTGCCACTTTTCTAACTGTTGCTGTCCCAACAGTGGCAGCCAGTGGGAGATAAAGTCAAAAGCCGGTGCTAACAAAACTATTTGCTTTACTGACAATTGTCGCTGGGCCAACCAAGCTGCTGTCAGTCCCCCAAAACTAGACCCAATTATGGTGACTCCCCCTATACTTTTTACATTTTCTGTTGGAGATTGGGAGGATTCGCTTGACAAAAAGTCTGTTTCTATTTGATTTAATTGGCGGGTGAGAGTGATTCCCGAAAAATCATTTTGATTGAGATCGGGAGTTTTTAGGTCAATTCCTAGGTAAGAAAAGCGATCTCGGAAATATTTAGCCTTCGCTGAATCAGGACTTGAAGCAAATCCATGTAAATAAATGTAACTCGAATCGTTCTGTAGATTCATCCAGAAAAATTTATGAGACTTCCCAACTAATTATTTTAACTTAATATGAGTTATTAACTAAAGTAAAAAAGTTAAGACACTAACTCAAAGAAAATATATACTGATATTCGGAAGAGATTAAGGAGTCGCAGGGATTTAAATTATATAGCGATCGCAAATGGTTTGTAAATTCTAAATCATGTATAATAATGAGGTATAGCCTTTCTCAAAAAGATGAGGTACAATAACAGCAGTGTGTAAACCAGTTAAAAATATTTGACGATGTAACTTGCCCCAACGCAAACTCTATGGCTTTGGCTAATTCTTGATAATTAGTAGTCTTGATAGAACGGAGAATGATTTTAAGTTTTGACCACAGATTTTCAATTGGTGAAAAATCTGGTGAATAAGGTGATAAGTATATTAACTTTGCCCCTTTCTTTTCGATCGCTTTTTTCACTTCTTCTCCCAAGTGAATTGGACAATTATCCATCACGACACAAGCACCTTTCCATAGTTTGGGTACAAGTTTTCTGATGATAAAAGCTTCAAATGTAATTGCATCAGTTGAGCCTATTAAATTAACCGATGTCAAAATTTCCTTAACTGACATTGCTCCAATTATTGAGACATTTTTGCCACGCGCAAGTTGGTTTTGGCCCCCGGGCTCTTTCACCTTTTAGAGATCTAGCATATAACCTAACCATTGCTAAATTAACTCCCGATTCGTCAAGGAATATTAAGTCTTTCAAACCTTACTCTTTAATTGTTTTCCAGAACTCACATCGCAGGAGTTGAAATCGCTCCGTGCCTTTGCCTGAAGGGAAGAGCGTTTTTTTTTAACAGTAATATTTAAGAGTTTTATCATTCTTCCTATTGTTGCTCTACTAACGGAAAATCCAATTTTCCCATAAAGTTTGGGACGGAGTTCTTCACAGGGCGAACGCATCTAAATCTCATGTTAGCAGAATATGGTATATTGGAGCATAATTATTGAGTACCTACCAAACAT